>JAZFQW010000389.1:0-10420 GCA_036445335.1 Alphaproteobacteria bacterium
CCGCGCGGCCCGCTGGGACCGACCGAGAATTCCGCCGCCAGGTCGGCGAACACCGCACCTTCGTTGAGCTGGTCTATCAGGTCCTTCGCCTCGTCCTCGGTCCCGACCAGGATGTGGCGCGCACGCACTTCCTCCGACGGCGGGTTGGCGGCCAGATAGTCCTGATAGGCCTGGTCGACCGCGTCCTCGGCGATCCGCGCCGCGACTTCCTGGTCCAGCCAGACGTTCTGAACGATCCGGCGCTCGGCCGCCGCCACCTGGTCCTTGACCTCTTGGGAGTCCTGAAGGTTTTCGGCGTAGCCCCGCTCGGCCATCAGCCAGGAGGTGGCGAGCTGTTGGGCGATCGCCGGGACCAGCGCCTCAAGCGGCATGTTCGCCTGAATCTGCTGCGGCAACCGCTGGATCGCTTCGAGCACCTGGTCGCGTCGGATCTCCTGGCCGTTCACCGTCGCGACGATCGGATCGTCTGCGTCCTGGGCGGCCGAGGCGCCAATCCATGCCGTCAGCGCGATCGGCAACGCGGCCGTGCCGGCGACGACGCGAAGCAAGAATGGGATCATCGAATAGGGTCCTCTTTCGGCGGCGCGAGTGTCCAAGAGTGGAACCGGAATCGGTCCGCCGCCGTTGCGACCGATCCTTTGGGGCACGGTAAAGCACAGCCGGTCGCCGGAGAGCAAGCCGTCCGGCCGTGGCCGAGTGCCCGACAAACCGCCCGCCGACCGGCAACAACCGTTGAAACCAAGGGTCCGTGGGCCTAAGTCTCGGAGGCCCATGGAACCAAGCGACGGGTGCTGGACGGTGTTGCGCCTTATCGAATATCTCAGAGGTATCATAGCGATGCTCGGTTCGCTTGCCCGCAAAATGTTCGGCACCATAAACGACCGCACGATCAGGGCCATGCAGCCGCACGTCGACCGGATCAATGCCCTGGAAGGCGAGCTGGAGCCGCTGAGCGACGAGGAACTGAAGCAGCGCACCGTCTGGTTCCGCGGACGCCTGGACAAGGGCGAGGCCCTCGACGACCTGCTGCCGGAGGCGTTCGCGACGGTGCGCGAGGCGGCGAAGCGCACCCTGGGCCAGCGCCATTTCGACGTCCAGCTGATCGGCGGCATCGTGCTCCACCAGGGCAAGATCTCGGAGATGAAGACCGGCGAGGGCAAGACCCTGGTCGCCACCCTGGCGGTCTACCTCAACGCGCTGTCCGGCAAGGGCGTCCACGTCGTGACGGTGAACGACTACTTGGCCCGGCGCGACGCCGAATGGATGGGGCGCATCTACACGTTTCTCGGTCTTGTCGTCGGCTGCATCGTGCACGGCCTGAACGATGCGGAGCGGCGCGATGCCTATGCCGCCGATGTGACCTACGGCACCAACAACGAATTCGGCTTCGATTATCTGCGCGACAACATGAAGTTCCAGCTGGACCACATGGTTCAGCGCGAATTCAACTATGCGATCGTCGACGAGGTCGACAGCATCCTGATCGACGAGGCGCGCACGCCGCTGATCATCTCCGGCCCGGCCCAGGATTCCTCCGAGCTTTACATGAAGGTCAACAAGATCATCCCCGACCTGGCCGACGACGATTTCGAGATCGACGAGAAGGCCCGCGCCGTCAGCATGTCCGAATCCGGGCAGGAACGGGTCGAGGAGATGCTTGAAAAAGCCGGCCTGCTGGCCGAGGGCGGGCTGTACGACATCAGCAACGTCAACCTGGTGCACCATGCCAACCAAGCGTTGCGCGCGCACAAGCTGTTCCAGCGCGACCGCGACTACATCGTCAAGGACGACAAGGTCGTCATCATCGACGAGTTCACCGGCCGGATGATGGAGGGGCGGCGCTATTCCGAGGGCCTGCACCAGGCGATCGAGGCCAAGGAGGGTGTCACGATCCAGCGCGAGAACCAGACGCTGGCGTCGATCACCTTCCAGAACTATTTCCGGATGTATCCCAAGCTGGCCGGCATGACCGGCACGGCGATGACCGAGGCCTCGGAATTCGGCGAGATCTATGGCCTGGAAGTGGTCGAGGTCCCGACCCACATGGCGGTCGACCGGACCGACGAGGACGACGAGGTCTACCGCACCACAGCGGAGAAATACACCGCGATCATCGACCTGATCAGGGACTGCTACGACCGTAAGCAACCGATTCTGGTCGGCACCGTGTCGATCGAGAAGTCGGAGATCCTGGCCGCGAAGCTCAAGGCGACCAAGATCCCACACAACGTCTTGAACGCCCGGTTTCACGAGCAGGAGGCCCACATCATCGCCCAGGCGGGCCGCCCCGGCGGCATCACGATCGCCACCAACATGGCCGGCCGCGGCACCGACATCCAGCTCGGCGGCAACCTGGAGATGCGCATCGCCGACGAGACAGCGGCGATCGAGGACGAGTCCAAGCGGAGCGAGATGACCCGCACGATCGAGGCCGAGGTGGCGGCGGAGAGGGGGATCGTGGTTGCCGCCGGCGGCCTCTACGTGATCGGCACCGAACGGCACGAGAGCCGGCGCATCGACAATCAGTTGCGCGGCCGCTCCGGGCGCCAGGGCGACCCGGGACATTCGAAGTTCTACCTGTCGCTGGAAGACGATCTGATGCGCATCTTCGCGTCGGACCGACTGGACGGCATGCTGCAGAAGCTGGGGCTGGCTGAGGGCGAGGCGATCGTCCACCAGTGGATCAACAAGGCGTTGGAGAAGGCGCAGCAGAAGGTCGAGGCGCGCAACTTCGAGATCCGCAAGAACTTGCTGAAGTTCGACAACGTGATGAACGATCAGCGCCGGTCGATCTACCAGGACCGCAAGGAGATCATGGCGGCGACCGACGTATCGCAGATGATCGTCGACATGCGCCACGACGTGATCACCGCCATGGTCGAGGGCGGCATCCCTAAGAACAGTTATGCCGAGAAGTGGGATACCGAGGGGATAGAGCACCAGGTGAAGGAGGTGCTGGGGCTGGACCTGCCGGTGCCGGATTGGGCCAAGGAGGAGGGCATCGCCGAGCAGGAGATCGAGGAGCGGGTGCGCCAGGCATCCGACCGGAAGATGGCGGAAAAGGCCGCCAATTACGGCCCCGAGGTCATGCGCGCTGCGGAAAAGACCCTGTTGCTCCAACTGCTCGATCAGGCCTGGAAGGACCACCTGCTGACCCTCGACCATCTGCGCCAGGGCATTTCATTGCGCGCCTATGCCCAACGCGACCCGCTGCGCGAGTATCAGACCGAGTCGTTCGAGCTGTTCCAGACCATGCAGGCGCACTTGCGCGAGACCGTCACCCGGGTGTTGAGCCTGATCGAAATCCGCGTCGGCCCGCCCGAGGCGACGATGAATCGGCCGCTGCCGGCGGAGGTCGAGGAGACCCGGATGGATCCGGCGCTCGCCACCGGTCGGCAGACGGACGGTGACGCCCGCGCCATCGGGCCCCATGGCGGCGCGGCTCCGGCGGGCCGGCCACGGTCGGGCGGCGGAACCGTCCGGCGGGCGCCGCCGCCGGGAATCGCCGTCGACCCGCGCGACCCGGCGACCTGGGGCAAGGTCGCGCGCAACGCCCCCTGCCCGTGCGGCTCGGGCCGGAAATACAAGCACTGCCACGGCGCCGTCGGCTCAACCGGCCGGTCGGAAACCCCGGCGCCGGGATCGCCGGTCCGGCCGGATCCCTAGCGACCCGGAATTCGGTGTTCCCTGACGGATTACCGGCGGCTCGCCGCTTCCGCGCCATCGCGGGCGCGGTGGCCCAAGGGCCGTTCGCTCAGCGCATTGGGCCGAAACGTGGCGCCGCCGAGCGAACGTCGCGGGGACGGCGGCGTGACTCCGGGAATGCGGGTGTCCGCCCGCGCTGCTAACCGAGTCCGTGGTCGCCCATGGCGAGGAACTTCTCGCGCCGCTGCGCGCGCAGGGTGCCGCCGTCCTGGCCGCGCAGATCGGCCATCGCCCGCTCCATCGACTCGCCGACCGTCTCGATGACCTTGCGCGGATAGCGATGGGCACCGCCGACCGGCTCGGGGATCACCGCGTCGATGACGCCGAGCTGCATCAGGTCGGTGGCGGTCAGCCGCAGCGCCTGCGCCGCCTCGTGCGCCTGCGCCGCGCTGCGCCACAGAATCGAGGCGCAGCCTTCCGGCGAGATCACCGAATAGACGGCGTATTCGAGCATCAAGACGATATTGGCGGTGGCGATCGCGATCGCGCCGCCGGACCCGCCCTCGCCGATGATGACGGACACCATCGGAACGCGCAGCTTCAGACAGGCCTCGATGCACCGCGCGATCGCCTCGGCCTGGCCGCGCTCCTCCGAGGCTACACCCGGATAGGCGCCGGCGGTGTCGACCAGGGTGATGATCGGCAGGTGGAATCGGTCGGCCAGCTCCATCAGCCGCCGCGCCTTGCGATAGCCCTCCGGCTTGGCCATGCCGAAATTGTGGTGCAGCCGGCTATCGGTGTCGGCGCCCTTTTCGTGCCCCAGCACCATCACCGATTGGCCGTGGAAGCGGCCGAGCCCGGCGACGATGGCGCGATCCTCGGCGAATCCGCGGTCGCCGGCCAGCGGTGTGAAATCCTCGATCAGCGCCGCCACGTAGTCGCTGAAATGCGGCCGGTTGGGATGCCGGGCCACCTGCACCTTCTGTGCTGGCGTGAGCTTCTCGTACGCGGTGTTGAGCAGCCGGTCGCGTTTGCTCTGAAGGCTCGACACCTCGTCGGCGATGTTGATGTCGCCGCCGTCGGACAGGTGACGCAGTTCCTCGATCTTGCCTTCGAGCTCGGCGATCGGTTTTTCGAATTCCAGGAATGTCTGCATGCGCGGCCGTTGGGGGCGGACTATCCGCCGTTTTGTACTAACATGGGGTGCCTCGACGGCAGCCACAAAATGATCCAAATCTGTCGAAATAACGACGGTGTCGCCGGCCCGGCGGTCCGGCCGCGCGCGACCGCCGGGTTAGCCCGCACTTCTCACACTGGCCACGGACTGCGGGATCACCGCAGTGCCGTAGGCGACGACCTCGACCGAGCCGACTCTGCCCCTGCCGCCCTTGGAGATCGACGCGGTCTCCATGCGCACATTCATGACCGAGGTCGCGCCGAGGTCGCGCGCTTGCGCGCGCATCCGCAGCAGCGCCTCGCGCCGGGCGCGGTCGACAAGGCTTTCATAGGCGCCGACCCGGCCGCCGATCAGCATGCGGATGGCCGCCAGGAACCGCTTGAAATAGTCGACCGAGATCACGACGCTGCCGCCCACCAACGCGGTCCGCGGCGGCGGCTCGCCATCGCCGTCCAGGGGCGTCGACATCACCGGGAGCCATTCGAGCTCGGCCTCGCGCCGGCGGATCGAGTGGTAGTGCCGCGCCTCGCGCGCCGAGCCGACTCCGAATCCGAGCGCCAGCAGCGCCGCGGCCACGATCAGCTCGATGACGAGGCCGCCCATCGCCGACGCTCACTCCACCCTGACCGCGGTGCCGTAGGCCAGCAGCTCGGCCGCGCCCTGCGCCACCGACGAGGTCGCGAATCGCACGTTGAGAACGGCGTTGGCGCCCGCCGCCTCGGCCTGCTGGCGCATGCGCGCGATCGCCTCCTCGCGGGCCTCGCTCAACAGCTCGGTATAGGCGCGCAGCTCGCCGCCGACGATGTTCTTGAGGCTGGCCAGGATATCGCGGCCGATGTGCTTCGCGCGGACCGTGCTGCCCTGCACGATGCCCAGATGACCCACCACCGTGTGGCCGGGAACGTAATCGAGCGTGCTCAGGATCAAGGCGCTGTCCTCCAGTGCCGCGGGGCGGCGGGCGGCGGCCGGGCTAGACCTTGGCCAGTGGATGGTGGTCCTCGACCAGGCGGCTCAGCCGCTCGGCCTGGACGTGGAGGTAGATTTGCGTCGTCGAGATGTCGGAATGGCCCAGCATCTCCTGGACCGCGCGCAAGTCGGCGCCGTGGCTGAGCAAGTGGGTGGCGAAGGCATGCCGCAACACATGCGGGCTGACCCGGCGCGGGTCGATACCGGCGTCGATGGCCAGCGTCTTCAGCAGCTGGGCGAAGCGCTGCCGCGTCAAATGCCCCCCGGCGGCGGTGCGCGACGGAAACAGCCAACGTGCCTGCCGATCCTCCCGCCCTGCGGTCATGAACCGGCCGCGCGCCTTCAAGTATGCGGCCAGCGCCGCTGCCGCCGGCTCCGACAGCGGCACCATCCGGTCACGGCCGCCCTTGCCGCGCACCAACAGGAAGCGGCGGTCCCGACCGATGGCGCCGAGCGGCAGGCCGACCAATTCGGAGACCCTGAGGCCGGTCGCATAGAGCGTCTCCAGCAGGGCGACCAGTCGCGCCCCCTCGTGCCCGGATCGCCGATCCGCCGCCGCCAGCAGCCGGTCGACCTCGGCCTCGCTCAACACCTTCGGCAGGGCGCGGCGGGCCCGCGGGCTGTCGATCGTCGACGACGGGTCGTCCCGGCGCCGCCCCTCAGACACCAGGAACCGGTAGAACCGGCGCAGCGCCGACAGCCGCCGGGCGGCGGTGGCCGGCGCCACGCCCGCCAGCGTCGCCAGATAGGCCCGCAGGTCATCGGTGGCGGCTCGCTCAAGGGCCACACGCCGGGCGGAGAGGAAAGCGCCAAAATCCGCAAGGTCGCGGGCGTAGGCCAGGCGCGTGTTGGCGGTAGCGCCGCGTTCTCCGACCAGCATGTCGAGGAAGGCGTCTACGTGCGGCGACGCTGGCGGGCGTGGCTTGCGCGGACGTCCGGGCTGCGGCATCTCTCTACGGCACCGTCGATTGTTGCCGCGTCGCACTCCGCGTCACAGCTGCGAGGCCCAGATCGCCTCGCGTCCCAGGCGTCGGGCGTCGCCCTCAAGTCCGGCGGCGACCATGGCCGACAGCACCCGTTCCAGCAGCGCCGGGCTGGCGTGGGCGGGGCCCTGGTCGCCCAGCGCGATCAGCGCCATCAGCGCCACCAGACCGACCTGGCCGTCGGCCGCGGCCGACGGCATCCGCCACCACAGGCCGGCCGACGGCAGCGACGCGTTGTCGCGGCTGTCGTCGATCCGGACCCTGCGCCACAGCGCGCTGTCGATGGGCTCGCCCAGCGCGTCGAACGCCGCCAGTGTCATCGCCGCGCTGTAGGTGCCGGCCTCGCCGGCGACCGCGAACTCCGCATCCAGCCATTCCGAGATATTGCGGGCATAGGCGACGGCGCCACCCGACGCCACGCCGTCGTCGAACGCACCCGCCAGCACCGCCAGTGGCCACAACCGGATCAGCGCGGCGCGGTCGCGGTCATTCCGCCCGGCCGAGGCGGCGATCTCGTGCCACGCCACGGCGTTTTCCAAGTCGCCGGCGGCATAGTACGCGCGCGCGGCGTCGGCGGCGAAACCGGCGCCCTCCGGTCCCGGCGGCAGCGCATCCAGCAGCGCCAGAAAGACCCCCAAGGGCGCGTTTTCGGCGCGTGTCAGGGCGAGCGCCAGCTCATAGTGGCGATAGGCCTCGGCCGGCTCGTCCGCCGCGGCGGCGGCCTGGACCAGCAGCGCACGCGCGCGAGGCCCTTGCCAGTCGGTGGCGCGGTCGATCGCATCGGCCAGGTCGGCGGCGCGGAATTCGGCGGTCGCGTAAAGATCCATCAGCGTCGCCGACGTGATGGCCCCGGCGGCGACCGCCCGCTCGCCGGCCTCGATGCGCCGCTGCGGCGGGTTGACCGTGCCCGTGGCGATCGCCACCAGGCGGCCGGGATCGTCGACGCCGGCGGCCGCGTTCGCGGGGACCGCCAACCCGGTTTCCGCCAAGGCCGCCAGCAGCAACGGCTCTGGATCGCGCAGCCGTTGCCAGACCGACGCGGGCAGCGCCGGGTTGGCGCCCTCGGTCAGCGCCTCGGCAAGGGCGTACAAAGCGGTGTCGTCTGCCTGGCGCTCGCGAAGCAGATTCAGGCCGAGCCGCGCCGCGGCGGCTTCGCCGGCCACCGCCTGGCACAGCACCAGCCCCTCCTGCCAGAACCGCCCGGTGTAACGGTGGGCCACGCCGCGCAGTTCCGAGCAGGCGCCGGACAGGCGGCCGGACTGAAGCAGTGCCTCGACGATGGCCCGCGTCGCGGTCTCATCCTGCCGGACGATCAGGCCGGCGCCGGCCAGCGCGATCAGGTCTTCGGTGCGGCCGAGCTGCCGCAGTTTGGTCGCGCGGACACCCAGCAGGCTCGGAATGACCGCCGGGCCTTCCGGCGGCGGCGCGCTGATCACCAGCACCCGGCGCATCAATTCCTGCATCGCCGCCGACGGCGCTCCGACCGGCAGCACGTCGATCAGAGCGGCGACTTCGGCGCGCCCGGCGCCGCGCCAGGGGTTCGCGCCGAACCCGCCCTCGCTGGCGTCGAGCAAGCCGATGCTGGCCCCGTCCAGCGGTGACAGGGTGGTGATGGCGACCTTGTCCGGGCGCGGCTCGGGCGGCACCGCGCGGCCCGGCGGAAGCAGCTGCAGGGGTTGTCCGACCGACGAATCGCCGACAAGCGGCTGCGCCGGCGAAACCGCGCCACCGAGCAGGATCGCCAGCGCCAGTGCCGGTATCGCCAGCCGAAGCGGCAGGTCGACTCCGCTACCGCGGAAACCGGTCATTCGGGATGACCCTCTCCACCGACTCCGTCGGCGCAGGTATGTCCCAAAGGCCGAGCATCAGGACGCCGCCGACAATGGCGAGAAGCGCCACGCCGACGAGGATCTGCACCAGGCGAAGTCGGCCGGTGGTCGCGGTGCCTGGACCGTATCCAGACGGGTTGCGCGTACGTGCCAAGGCTGAATCCAATCAAGTGGAGGGACCGCGTCCGGCGGATATTGCGACAGGGGTCGATCAGTATGCTATGGATTTGATGTGGCTAAGATAAGGCTAGAATGGACCGGCGTCCAATTTCGTGTGGCGGTGCGCTGGTGGTGACCGGTCGCGATCGGATGTCGCGACAATCGGCATGCCCTCGGCATACCGGCTGACGTTGCCCCGTGCCCTGGTGCTGGTCGGACTGATGGGCGCCGGCAAGACGGCGATTGGGCGCCGGCTGGCGGCCCGGCTGGGTCTGCCCTTCGCCGATGCCGACCTGGAGGTCGAGCGGGCGGCCGGCGCGACCATCGAGGACATCTTCGACATGTACGGCGAGCCGGCGTTCCGCGATGTCGAGCGGCGGGTCATCGCCCGCCTGCTGAAAGGCGACGTCCGGATCGTGTCGACCGGAGGCGGCGCGTTCATGGACATCGACACCCGCGCGGTGATCGCCGAACGCGGCATATCGCTGTGGCTGCGCGCCGACCTTGAGCTGCTGCTGACGCGGACCGCGCGGCGCAACAACCGGCCGCTGCTGAAACGCGGCGACCCGCGCGAGATCCTCGGTCAGCTTATCGCCGAGCGCTACCCGGTGTATGCCAGGGCGGATATCACCCTAGACAGCGGCGACGGACCGCCCGAGGAGACCGTCGACGCTGCGCTGGTGGAGATCGCCGCCCATCTGAGGTCCGACGCCGACCCGTCGGATCGGGACGCACGATCGGTGTGACCCGGCCGCACCGTCGAGGTAGAGACTGTGTCGTGACGCCGACCATGGAGATCTTCCGGCCATGAGCGAGACCGTGCGCGTCGCGTTGGGCGCGCGCAGCTATGACATCCACATCGGCGACCGGCTGCTCGACCGCGTCGGCGCCCTGCTGGCGCCGGTGTTGACCGTGCCGCGCGTGGTGGTGGTGACCGACGAAACGGTCGCCGGCCTTCATCTCGACCGGCTGCGCGCGTCGCTGGGCGAGGCGGCGATCGCCCACGAGGTGGTCACGGTTCCGCCCGGCGAGGCCGCCAAGAGCCTGGACCAGCTGGGCCGGCTGCTCGACCGCATGCTGGAGCTCGGCATCGAGCGGTCGGTCGCCGTAGTCGCCCTGGGCGGCGGCGTGATCGGCGACCTGGCGGGGTTCGCCGCTTCGGTCGCGCTGCGCGGCCTGCCGTTCGTGCAGATTCCGACCACCCTTTTGGCCCAGGTCGACAGCGCCGTCGGCGGCAAGACCGGCGTCAACAGCCACCACGGCAAGAACCTGATCGGCAGTTTCCATCAGCCGCGGCTGGTCGTGTCCGACGTCGGACTGCTGAAAACCCTGCCGCTACGGCAGTTGCGGGCCGGCTATGCCGAGGTGGTCAAATACGGCGCCATCGCCGACGCCAACTTCTTCGCCTGGCTGGAGCGCGAGAGCCGGATCCTGCTGGACGGCGATCCCGAGCGGCTGGCCCGCGCGGTACGGGTCAGCTGCGCCAGCAAGGCAGCCATAGTCGCCGACGACGAGCGCGAGGCCGGGCGCCGCGCGCTGCTCAATCTCGGCCACACCTTCGGCCACGCGCTGGAAGCGGAATGCGGGTACGGCGACGTCCTGTTGCACGGCGAGGCGGTAGCCATCGGCATGGTCCTGGCGTTCGACCTCTCGGTCCAGCT
>JAZFQW010000390.1:0-9828 GCA_036445335.1 Alphaproteobacteria bacterium
GGTGATGAAGCTGATTTTCGCCTTCGGGATCGCCTTCCAGCTTCCCGTGGCACTGACGCTGATGGCGCGCGTCGGCATAGTCTCGTCGGACGCCCTGGCGAAGAAGCGGAAATACGCCATTGTGATCGTGTTCATCGTCGCCGCGGCACTGACCCCGCCCGACCTGATCAGCCAGATCGGACTCGGCGTGCCGATCCTGGTGCTGTACGAGATATCGATCTGGCTCGCCCGCTTGGTGGAGAAAAAACGCGCCGAGGCCGAGTCCGAATAGTCGTCCGGCGAGCCGTTCTGCGGGGTAGATTCGCCACTGCGCGCGCCCTATAACCAGCCGTCCCGGACGCAACACCTGCCGCTAATCCAGATCATGCACGACATCCGCGCGATCCGCGAAGCACCGAACGACTTCGACCGGGCGATGGCGCGGCGCGGGCTGGCGCCTCAGGCGGCGGCGATCCTGGCGTTGGACGAACGGCGCCGGTCGGTGCTGACCGAGCTGCAGGGGCTGCAGAACCGGCGCAACGAGGCGTCCAAGGCGATCGGCGCCGCCAAAAAGCAGGGCGGCGACACCCAGGCGCTGATTGACGAGGTCGGGCGCCTGAAGTCGCGGATCGCCGAGCTGGAGGACGATGAGCGCGGCGCCGCCGATTCGCTGAGGTCGTTGGTGGTCGGCCTGCCCAACCTGCCCGGCGACGACGTCCCGGACGGCACCGACGAGGCCGACAACGCCGAGCTGCGCCGGCATGGCGATCCGGCCCCGTCCAACAGCGCGCGCTGGCATGACGAGCTGGGCGAACGGCTCGGCCTTATGGACTTCGCGACCGCCGCGAAACTGTCCGGGTCGCGCTTCGTGCTGTTGCGCGGTGCGCTGGCCCGCCTCGAGCGCGCCCTCGGCCAGTTCATGATCGACATTCATACCGCGGAGCACGGCTACATCGAGGTCGCGCCGCCACTGCTGGTGCGCGACGACGCGCTGTTCGGCACTGGTCAGCTGCCGAAGTTCGCCGATCAGCAGTTTCGAACCACCACCGACCATTGGCTGATCCCTACCGCCGAGGTGCCGCTGACCAACATCGTCGCCGGCGATATCGTCGATGCGGCGGCGCTGCCGCTGCGCTTCACGGCGCTGACGCCCAGCTTCCGGTCCGAGGCCGGCGCGGCGGGCAAGGATACGCGCGGCATGATCCGGCAGCACCAGTTCAATAAAGTGGAGCTGGTCAGCATCACCGCGCCGGACGAGTCGGTGGCGGAGCACGAGCGCATGACGCAATGCGCCGAGACCGTGTTGCAGCGGCTGGGGCTGGCCTACCGCGTGGTGACGTTGTGCACCGGCGACCTCGGCTTCGCGGCGCACAAGACTTACGATATCGAGGTCTGGCTGCCGGGTCAGCGGGCCTACCGGGAAATCTCGTCCTGCTCGAACTGCGGCGCGTTTCAGGCCCGGCGGATGCACGCCCGCTGCCGTGCGGCGGGGGACCAGGCGACGCGGTTCGTCCATACGCTCAACGGCTCGGGTGTCGCCGTCGGCCGCGCCCTGATCGCGGTGCTGGAGACCTATCAGCAGCCCGATGGCGGCATCGCCATACCCGAGGCGCTGCGGCGGTACATGGGCGGTCTCGACGCGATCGCCGCGCCTCTGCACTAGGAACATTCATGGCCCCTCGCATCCTGTTGACCAACGACGACAGCATCCATTCCACCGGATTCGGCGTGCTGGAGCGCATCGCCCGGACGCTGTCGGACGACATCTGGGTCTGCGCGCCGGAGACCGAACAGAGCGCCACCAGCCATTCGCTGACCATCCATCGGCCTCTCAGGCTGCGGCAGATCGCCGAGCAGCGGTACACGGCTGACGGCACGCCGACCGACTGCGTGCTGCTGGCGGTCAACCACATCCTCAAGGACAATCGGCCCGACCTGGTGCTGTCGGGCGTCAATCACGGCCGCAACATCGCCGAGGACGTGACCTATTCGGGCACCATCGCGGCGGCGATGGAGGCGGCGCTGCTGGGCATCCGCGCGGTTGCGCTGAGCCAGGAATTCCCCGCCGACGGTCCTCCCGTCTGGGCGACGGCGGAGCATTGGGGCCCCGAGGCGGTGCGCAAGGCAATCTCGGTCGACTGGCCGCCGGGCGTAATGGTCAACATCAATTTCCCTGCCCGGCAGCCCGACAGTGTCAAGGGGTTCGCCGTCGTTCGCCACGGCAACAACAAGATCGGCGACGAGCTGATGGAGCGGATCGACCCGCGCGGTCGCGCCTACTACTGGGTCGGAACGATGCGCAACGACGAGAATACGCCGCACGATACCGACACCCACGCGCTGAAGCAGGGGCTGATTCCGGTCACTCCGCTGTATCTCGACCTCACCCACCACCCCAGCATCGCGACGCTCACGCAGGCCTTCCCTTGATCGACAAGTCGCGCAAGATCCGGCTTTTGATGTCGCTGCGCAAGTCCGGCGTCACCGACACCGCGGTCCTGGGCGCCATCGAGCGGGTGCCGCGCGAGGTTTTCGTGGCCGCGTCGTTTCAGGACCAGGCATACGAGGACATGGCGCTGCCCATCGGCATGGGCCAGACGATCAGCCAGCCGCTGGTGGTCGCGCTGATGACGCAGGCGCTGGAGGTGACCAATCTGCACAAGGTGCTTGAGATCGGCACCGGGTCGGGCTATCAGGCGGCGGTCCTGGCGAAACTATGCCGGCGGCTGTACACGATCGAACGCCACAAGGAGTTGCTGAATGCGGCGCTGGAGCATTTCGCGACGCTCAGGCTGCACAACATCATCGCGCTGTGCGGCGACGGCACCCTGGGCTGGCCCGAACAGGCGCCGTTCGAGCGGATCATCGTCACCGCCGCCCATGCCGGCCGGGACCCACCGAAGGCCTTGACGGATCAGCTCGGCGTTGGTGGTGTGATGGTGATCCCGATGGGCGACGATCGCCGCGACCAATACGTGATGCGGTATCGGCGCACCGACACGGGCCTCGAGCGGGATGTATTGTGGCCAGTTCGTTTCGTGCCGTTGTTGCCCGACCCGCCGGAGCGACCGGTCCATACCGGGCATATCTGAGCGCGCCGCAAACCCTTATACTCATTGTATTTCTTGCCGTCGCGGCCGCGCCGGGCTGCGCCCCGCCGTATCGCCAGCAGGCCGGTATGCCGGCCGCCGCGCTAACGGTTCTGGCAAGCGCCACTGTCCGGTCCGGCGACACCGTTTACGCGATTTCCCGCCGATTCGGCGTCACGCCGCAAGCGGTGATCGACACGAATCACCTGCAGCCGCCGTATCTCCTGCGGCCCGGACAGGTGCTGCGGCTGCCGCAGCCGCGCGGTCACACCGTGCGCGCCGGCGATTCGCTCTACGCCCTGTCGCGGCGCTACGGCGTCTCGACCGACGACTTGGCGCGCGCCAACGGCCTGGGGCCGCCCTACACGATCTTCATCGGCCAGTGGCTCCGGTTGCCGACGCCGCCGGTGACCGTGGCATCGACGACACCCCAGCGCGTCGCGCCGCCGGCGGTGGCGCCTGTGTCGACCGCTCCCCTGGCGCCGATCGAGGTCGCGCCGCGGCCCGTGGTCACTTCGACCGCGCCACCCGAACCGACCGCCGCGCCGACGCCGATCGCTCCGATCGCCCCTGGCACCGGCGCCGCGCCGGCGACGACGGTCGCCGCGCTGGCACCGTTCATGCCGCCGCTGCCGGCGCGCCGGCCGGCGCGCGTCGTCGCGGCGGCGGTCGACCAGACGGCACTGCCGGTGCTCGCCGCGCCGCCGCCGCGGGCCGGATCGGCGTTCCGTTGGCCGATCTCGGGCGATATCGTGTCACCGTTCGGACCCAAGGACGACGGCCGGCGGAACGACGGGGTCAATATCGCCGCGGCGCGCGGCACGCCGATCGTCGCCGCCGAAAACGGCGTCGTGTCGTACGCCGGCAACGAGGTCCGCGGCTACGGCAATCTGGTGCTGATCCGCCACGACGAAGAGTGGGTCACCGCCTATGGCCACGCCGACCGAGTGCTGGTGCGGCGCGGCGAGCGGGTCGACGTCGGTCAGACCATCGCGACGGTCGGCAGCTCCGGAACCGTCGCGACGCCGCAGCTCCATTTCGAGATCCGCCGCGGCTCCAAGGCGGTCGACCCGCTGGACCACCTGCCGCCGATGTCCGCCCGTTAGCCCGCAATATCCCGCGGCTGACTCCGGTGTGACGGCCATTGGTGCGGACATTACCAGGCGGCATCACATGAGCTATCGCCATACGTCCGCATCGAGGCGTTTGCCGCGGCGGCCGGCGAGATCCTGGATGAACTGCCAGGCGACCCGGCCGGACCGTCCGCCGCGGGTGATCGACCATTCCTGCGCCTCGGCGCGCAGCGCGTCACGATCGATGTCCAGGCCGTAGGCCGCGGCATAGCCCTCGACCATCGCCAGGAAGACGTCCTGGTTGCATGAATGGAAGCCTAGCCACAGGCCGAACCGGTCCGACAGCGACACCTTTTCCTCGACCGCCTCGCCGGGGATGATGGCGCTCGACCGCTCGTTCTCGATCATGTCGCGCGGCATCATGTGGCGACGGTTCGACGTGGCGTAGAACACGACGTTGTCCGGCCGGCCCTCGATGCCGCCTTCCAGCACCGCCTTGAGCGACTTGTAGCTGGTGTCGGCCTGGTCGAACGACAGATCGTCGCAGAACAGCACGCAGCGGCGGCCGGCGCCGCGGACCAGCGTCAGCAGGCGGGGCAGGGTGGCGATGTCCTCGCGGTGGATCTCCACCAGCGCCAACGCACCCGGGGTTGCGCGGTTGACCTCGGCGTGCACGGCCTTGACCAGCGAGCTCTTGCCCATGCCGCGCGCGCCCCACAGCAGCGCGTTGTTGGCCGGCAGGCCGGCGGCGAAGCGCCTGGTGTTGTCCAGCAGGATGTCGATCTGCAGGTCGATCCCGCGCAGCAACTCGATCGCCACCCCGCTGACTCTGGGCACCGGCAACAGGCGGCCGGCTTCGGCCTGCCAGGTGAAGGCGTCGGCGGCGGCCAAGTCCGTTTCCGGCGGCGGCGCCGGCGCCAGCCGCTCCAGCGCCGCCGCGGCGCGCGCCAACACCTTCATCAGGTCGCGATCGGTCTCCGCCACGTCGGTCGTTCGCCCGTTGCCTGTCCGCCCGCGCAAGGGGTGGGACCGAAAACCTTATCAGGCCGTGGCACCGATGCCCAGGTGACCGCGCGGCGGCGGGTGTCATCGGGTTTCGATTGCAATGGGGGCGCGGACCATTATAGTGCCGCGCCTTGAGACACCCATCTGACAGCGGCCGCCACCAGGCGGTCGTCCGCGCCGGGAGCAGACAATTGGAACAAATGACGGCCTTGCTTCCCATCGTCCTGATCTTCGTGGTGTTCTATTTCCTGTTGATCCGGCCGCAACAGACACGGATGAAGGCGCACAAGGAGATGCTGGCGAACGTCCGCCGCGGCGACCGGGTCGTGACCGGCGGCGGCATCATCGGCCGAGTCGTCAAGGTCGGCGGCGATGACGACGTGAGCGTCGAGATCGCCGAGGGCGTGCGGGTGAAGGTGCTGCGATCGACCATCACCAGCATCATCGCCAAGACCCAGCCGGCCAAGGGCGAAAGGCAGGGCCAACAGGCGGCGAGCACGGTCGAGCGCAAGGGTCTGATGGACAGGCTGCTGTCGAGGAAATAGCCGCCGCGCCGACCCCGGCCCGGCGGCCGCGAGGCTCTGCTGTCATCATGATCTATTTCGCCAAATGGAAGGTCGTGCTGGTCCTGGTGGTGTGCGCCGTCGGGCTGGTCTATGCCGCACCCAACCTGCTGGACCGCCGAGTCGTGGCGGAGTGGCAGGAGACCTTGCCGGGCTGGCTGCCCACCAAGCAGGTGAATTTTGGTCTGGACCTGCAGGGCGGATCGCATCTGCTGCTGCGCGTCGACTTCGAGTCGGTGATCACCGAGCGCCTGGAGTCGCTGATCGACGGCCTGCGAACCGAGCTGCGCAGTGCCGATATCGGGTATACCGGTCTGGGCGTGGACGGCGACAGCGCGGTCTTCACGTCGCGCGACCCCGCCGATGCGGCGCGGGTCGAGGCGATCATCGACAGCATTGCCGAGGATGTCGAGGCGACGGTCGACCCGGTATCCGGCGCTGTCGCGGTCCGGTATACAGAGGCCGCCGTGCAGCAATTGCGCGACAACGCCGTCATCCAGTCGATCGAAATCATCCGCATTCGCATCGACGAATTGGGCACCACCGAGCCGACTATCCAGCGCCAGGGGCTGGAGCGCATCCTGGTTCAGGTTCCCGGCGTCGACGACCCGGAGCGGGTGAAGCGCCTGATCGGCGAAACGGCGCGGCTGACCTTTCACCTGCTGGACGAACGCACTCCTGTGACCGAAGCGCTGGCGGGCCGGGTGCCGCCCGGCTCGGAGCTTATGGAATCATGGGAGAGGACCGAGGAAGACGCTCCGGTCAACTACTTCGTCGTGCGGAAGTCGGTCAGGGTGAGTGGCGAGAACCTCGTCGATGCCCAGGCGACGATCAGCGAGAATCGCCCGGTTGTTTCGTTCCGATTCGATTCGGCCGGTGGTCGGCGGTTCGGCAACACGACCCGCGACAATGTCGGCAACCGGCTGGCGATCGTGCTCGACGGTCGGGTGATCAGCGCGCCACGGATCGAAACTCCGATCCTGGGCGGCAGCGGCATCATCCGCGGCGGCTTTACCGTCCAGACTGCGAACGATTTGGCGCTGCTGCTGCGCGCCGGCGCCTTGCCGGCGGACATAACGGTCCTGGAGGAGCGGTCGGTCGGGCCGAGCCTGGGCGCGGACAGCGTCGCCGCGGGCAAGGTGGCGTCGTTGATCGGGCTGCTGCTGGTCGCGGGATTCATGGTCGCCGCCTACGGTCTGTTCGGCGCCATGGCGGTGTGCGCGCTGCTGTTCAATCTGGCGCTGATCCTGGCAGTGCTGTCGGGCATCGGGGCGACGCTGACCCTGCCGGGCATCGCCGGGATTGTCCTGACAGTCGGCATGGCGGTGGACGCCAACGTGCTGATCTTCGAGCGCATCCGCGAGGAGATCCGCCACGGCAGATCGCCGATCTCGGCGATCGACGCCGGCTACAGCCGGGCGCTGACGACGATCATAGACAGCAACCTGACGACCCTGATCGCGGCGACCCTGCTGTTCGCGATGGGGTCGGGTCCCATAAAGGGGTTCGCGATAACCCTGGGGATCGGCATACTCAGCTCGATGTTCACCGCGATCATGGTCACCCGCCTGATGGTGGTGACGTGGTTGCGCCGCACCCGGCCGACGGCCATCCCGATCTGACAGGCGCCGAGGGGCCGACCGTGATGTTCAAACCGATCCGGCTCGTGCCGCCGAACACCAAATTCGATTTTGTCGGCAGGCGAAAGCCGGCGTTTACCATTTCCGGAATGGTCGTGCTGGCGTCGGTCCTGCTGGTCGGTGCGCTGGGGCTCAATTTCGGCATCGATTTCCGCGGCGGCATCCTGCTCGAGGCGCGCAGCACCGAGGGTCCGGCCAACCTGGCCGACATGCGGTCGACCCTGGCCGGTCTCGGCCTCGGCGAGGTCTCGCTGCAGGAGTTCGGCGAGCCCGAGGACGTGCTGATCCGGGTGCAGCGGCAGGAGGGCGCCGAGGCCGAGCAGATCGCCGCGATCAACGCGGTCCAGGGGGCACTGGGCCCCGGCTTCGACTACCGCCGGACCGAGTTCGTCGGGCCCACCGTCGGCGCGGAGCTGATCAAGGCCGGCACCCTGGCCGTGCTCATGGCGATCGGCGGGATCCTGATCTACATCTGGTTCCGCTTCGAGTGGCAGTTCGGCATCTGCGCGGTGGCGGCGCTGCTGCACGATGTGGTGTCGACCGTGGGGCTGTTCGCCTTGATCCAGTACGAGTTCAACCTGGCGACCGTCGCGGCGCTGCTGACCATCGCCGGCTACTCGATCAACGACACCGTCGTCGTGTTCGACCGGGTGCGCGAGAATCTGCGCCGGTACAAGAAGGCGACAATGCCCGAGGTGCTGAACCGCAGCCTCAACGAGACGCTGTCGCGCACCACATTGACCAGCCTGACCACGCTGCTGGCGCTGCTCGCGCTCTATTTCTTCGGCGGCCAGGTAATCCGCGACTTCTCCTTCGCGCTGATGTGGGGGGTGCTGATCGGCACCTACTCGTCGATCTTCATCGCTGTGCCGCTGCTGCTCTATCTGAAGCTGCGGCCGGCACCGGCCGGCACCGAGCCCGAGGACCAGGGGGCGGCGGCCAAGGCGGCGGAATGATGCCGGCCAGCACGCGGCGGCGGAAATGGACGTAACGCCGATCGCGCCTGCCGGCCGCCAGGTCATTGACAGCTACCAGCCCGGCGGGTTCCGCGTCAGCGGTGTGGTCCACGACGGCTCGATCCTGGTTTTTCCCGACCACACCGAGCCCTGGCCGGTGGCCGCGCCCGGCGAGGTGACGTTCGACGCCCTGGCGCGGGTGGTCGCCGCCGACCCGCCGATCGAAGTGCTGCTGGTCGGCTGCGGCCGGCGCATGGCGCCGCTGCCCGCGAGCCTGCGGGCGGCGCTGCGCGAGGCCGGCTTAGGCGTCGACGCTATGGACACCGGCGCCGCCTGTCGGACCTACAACGTGCTGCTGTCGGAAGCCCGCCGCGTCGCCGCCGCTCTGATCGCATTGTGAGCGGCAAGTCCGCAGGTCTCACACTGGCCACGTCGCACGATCCGTCCCATAGTCCCGGCGAGCCAGAGTCCGACACCGGCATGTCCGCCCTTGACCGCCTGTCGTCCTGCGGCCAGCAGGTCCGCCGCCACGATCACGATCGCTATCTGACCAGCCTGTTCGCGCCGGCGGACCGGCGCGAGGCGCTGTTCGCGATCGCCGCGTTCAACCTGGAGGTCGCCAAGACCCGCGAGGTCGTCAGCGAGCCGATGCTGGGCCGGATCCGGCTGCAATGGTGGCGCGAAAGCATCGACGGCATCTACGACGGCCGGGTGCGGCGCCACGAGGTGGTCGAGCCCCTGGCCCATGCGGTGGATCACTACGACCTGACCCGCGGCCATTTCGACCGCGTCATCGACGCCCGCGATTTCGACCTGGAGGACCGCGCGCCGGTCGATCTTGCCGAGCTTGAATCGTACGCCGAGGCGACGGCGGCGCCACTAATGTGGTTGGCCCTGGAGGCGCTGGGCGTGCGCGACGGGCCGGCGCACCGGGCGGCGCGGTCGGTCGCCATCGCCGTGGCGCTGACCGGCCTGTTGCGCGCGATCCCATTCCACGCGCGTCAGCGCCGGGTCTATCTGCCGACAGCGGTCGTGGCGGAGGTCGCCGTCGAAATGGGCGAGCTGTTCGAACTCAGGCCGCATGCCGGCCTGGCGAGGGCGGTCGAGCGGCTGGCGGCGGTGGCCCGGCGCCATCTCGATGCGGGCCGCGCCCTGCGCCGCGAGACACCGCGCCGGGCGTTGCCGGCCTTGCTGCCGGCGACGCTGGCGGACGGCCATCTGAAGGCCCTGGCCAGGGCGCGCTACGACGTTTTCGACCGGCGCGTCCAGACCGCCCACCCGCTGCGCCAGATCAGGTTGATCTGGCGTGCGCTGGCAGGCGGCTATTGAGGGTCGGTGTCCGGCCGTATTGCTAATACACGTTCTGCGCCGAGACCATGGCGTAGAGCATGGGGATCGACAGCAGCGTGTTGGTGCGCGAGAACAGCATCGCGGTGCGCGCCGACTTGGCCTTGCTGTCGGCGTCGACTTCGACCAATCCCAGCGCCCGTTTCTGGTTCGGCCAGATCACGAACCAGACGTTG
>JAZFQW010000391.1:0-4887 GCA_036445335.1 Alphaproteobacteria bacterium
TCGACGCAGCGGGCGGGCCGCCCGGGCGCGACCCGCAGGGCGGCGCTGTCCCGCCGACAGGGTGCGTCACGCCGCTTGCCCGATGCGACGGCATCGCGCCGCGCGGCGTTCCTGCCCTGTCGGGGGACAGCGCCGCGCAGACCGTGGCCAGTATGAGAAGTGCGGGCTAGGCCCGCACATCTTCGCCCGGTCGCCGGCTCACCCCGCCAGCGCGCGCCTGGCGTCGGCGGAATCGCGGTCCATCTGGGCGACCAGGGCGGCGAGGTCTGCGAAGTTCATCTCCGGCCGCAGGCGGTCGACCAGCTGGACGCGCAGGTACTGGCCGTAGAGGTCGCCTGAGAAGTCGAACAGATGCGCCTCCAGCAGCGGCTGCGGCACCTGGAACATCGGCCGAATGCCCAGGCTGGCGACGCCGTCGCGCCACACCGGCGCGTCCCCGGTGTCGACCGCGACGCGCACCGCGTAGATGCCGTAGGCCGGCCGCAGATAGTCGCCAAGCGCGATGTTGGCGGTTGGGTAACCGAGATCGTGGCCGCGCCGGTCGCCGCGCTCGACCCGGCCCTCGACCTCCCAGCAGCGGCCCAGGATGTCCGCCGCCTCGCGCGGGCTGCCGGCGCCCAGCAGGTCGCGCGCCCGGCTCGACGAAAACACCCCGCCGCTCTCGTCGGACGCCTGCGTCACCACGGTGACGCCGAAGCCGTGGTCGCGGCCATATCCGAACAGCGTCTCGGCGTTGCCCCGGCGGTTGTGGCCGAAGCAGAAATCGTAGCCGATGGTGACATGCCGCGCGCCCAGGCCGCCGACCAGCACCTCCGCGACGAACCAGTCGGCGGTCCGGCGCGAGAACTCGAGGTCGAAATGCAACACCACGTGCAGGTCGACGCCCAGCGGCTCCAGCAGGCGGGCGCGTATGCGAAACGGGGTCAGCCGGAACGGTGGGTCGTCGGGCCGGAACACGCTGCGCGGATGGGGCTCGAACGACAGCACCGCCAGCGGCGCGCCGGTCGCCTTGGCGACGGCGGCGGCCTCGGCGATGACGATCTGGTGGCCGCGATGCACGCCGTCGAAGTTGCCGACCGCCACCACGGCGCCGCGCGCCTCGCCGGGCAAATTCTCGTAATGCCTGTAAATCTGCATCGATGTCTTCCCGACGGCGGTCTCCAGCGCCGAAATCGGGAGCGACTATAGTGGCCGGCCGGCGGCTCGACCAGAGGCCGACGACCGGCCAGGGCGATCGGGTGAATGAGTGCAGCCCGGTTTTCTTGCCCCTACCTCGGTGCCATGGATACCCGGAATCGACGCCGGGCAGCGGGCTATGCGCGCCCTGGCACCATCACCTTGGCTTCGCCGTCGATCACGACCAGACCGCCGACCGTGCAATGGGTAAGCAGGACCGCGCGCGCTTCCGCGGCACGATCTCGATCACCGTGGCGGCGGCGTTGACCGTGTCGCCGGCGCGCACCGGCGCGTTGAACCGCAGCGACTGGCTGACATCGATGGCGCCCAGACCGGGCAACTTGGTGCCCAGCACGGCGGAGATGAAGCCGGCGCTCAACATGCCGTGCGGGATCCGACACTTGAACATCGTCTTCTCGGCATATTCCTCGTTGAGGTGCAATGGGTTGGTGTCGCCGGAGATGCCGGAGAACAGGATAATGTCGGCCTCGGTCAGGGTCTTGGCGAATCTGGCGGACATGCCGACCGACAGGTCCTCCAGATCGTAGCCCTCGACCCGGTCGTCGTTGCGGCGAACGGTCCTTCCGCGATCGGGCGCGTGCGGCGTTATTGCCGCAGTCTCGCCGTGTGCAATTCGACGAAATGGGGGTGGTAGTCGTGCCGCTCGATGTCTACGTCGACCAGGGCCGGCACCCCGCGCTGATTGGCCTGCAGCGCGGTCGCCAGCGCGTCGTCCACCGCGCCCGGCTCCGCCACACGGATGCCCTCGCAACCCTGTGCCCTGGCGATCGCCGCGAAGTCCGGTGACACCCTGAAGTCGGTGGCGAAGGGCTCCTGCCCCAGCAGAATCTGGTGGTACTGGACCCAGCCCAGCGCCCGGTTGTTCAGGACGATCCAGGTCACGCCGCAGCCCCATTCCGCCGCGGTCGCCAGCTCCTTCATGGCCATCTGCATGGCACCGTCGCCGGCGAAACAGACCACCTTCTTGTCCGGCCGCGCCAATTTCGCGCCGATGGCGCCGACGATGCCCATGCCCATGGCGGTCTGTTCCGCCATCGGCACGCAGTCGCCGACATCGAGGACCTTGTAGTACGGCCAGTAATAGCACCACAGATCGGCGGCGCCGTTTTCCTTCACCAGTATCGTGTCGGGGCCGAACACGCGGTTGACCGCGGCGACGACCTGGCGTGCCCTGATCGGCCGGTGGCGCTCGGCGGCGTCGGCGTCGACCAGCGTCTGATACGCGGTCTTGGCATCGGCGATCTCGGCGGCGCGCCGGTCGCGCGCGTCGCGATCGACCAGGGGCGCCACCGCCCCGCACAAATCCTCCAGACCGAGAGCGGCGTCGCCGAGCAGGACGAGGTCCGGCCGCCGGTTCATCCCGATCGCCGCCGACTCGACGTCCAGTTGGATGAACGCCGCCTTCTGCGGCCAATATTGCCATGAATTGGTCGAGAACGCCTCCAGCCGCGTGCCCACGGACAGCAGCAGGTCGGACGCGAGGTACCAGGACTTCCCGACATCGGAGAAATACAGCCCGACCAGACCCATGAACAAGTCGGCGTCCTCGGCCTGTATGCCGCGGCCGCCCGGCGTCGCGAACACCGGCATGCCGACAAGCGTGCTGAGCGCCGCGACCTGCCCGGCGGCCCCCGACAGCACCGCGCCGGCACCGCACAGCAGCATGGGCCGGTCCGCCGCCGCGATCGCCTGCGCGGCGGCCGCGACGTCGTCGCCGGCGGGGCGCGACCGCGCGGCCGGCGGGCGGGGCCGATAGTCCGGTATCTCCGCCGTGGCGATGCCGATGTCGGACGGGATCTCGATGAAGACCGCGCCGGGCCGGGCGCCGGTCGCGAGGTGGAAGGCGCGCTGCATCACCCATGGGGTCTTGGCCGGCGTCGTCACCCTCACCGCCCATTTGGTCACCGGGCGCAACAGCGCGACGCCGTCCAGCTCCTGGAACGCGCCCATGCCGTCATGGGCGTCGACGACGCCGTTGGCCAGCGCGATCACCGGAACCGACCCGCTGGTCGCTTCCAGCAGGCCGGTCGCCAGATTGGTTATGCCCGGCCCGGGATTGGAGAAACAGACGCCGGGTCTGCCGCTGACCCGCGCGTAGGCATAGGCGCACGCCACCGCCGACGGCTCGTCGCGCACGAGCACGAAGGTGATGTCGTCACGGGTGCGCAGATCGTCGATCAGATGGCGCGGATTGCCGGGAAGGCCGAAGACGTACTCCACCCCCTCCGCCGCCAGCGCCTCGACCACCGAACACCAGGGCGTGCGCCGGCTCACCCGGACCCTCCCGCCGTGCCGGGCGCGCGCGACCGCCACAGATCTCGTATCGGCCGGAAGCCGATCAACTCGATCTCTTGGGCGTCGATCCAATCCAGAAAATCGGGCCGGCGAAACAGATCGTATTCGTCGATGCGCCAATGGCAGTGATCGGGGACGATCGCCTCGATATCGCCGGGGGCGTTGCAGTGCAGCGCCATGAAGGTGAGGCCGGGCGGCGCCGCACGCACTAGGCTCATGTACGCGGTCTCGCAGTCCTCGGTCGGCACGCCGGGCGTCATGCAGAAATAGTCCACGGCCGGCATGCCGTGGTCCGACAGCCTGCCGAGCGCCTCGACGTAGACCGAACGGTCGACCGGACCGCACTCCAGAACCGAAAAGTACTGGTCGACGTGACGTGGGAACAGGACAGGCAGGCCGTAGTCCAGGCCGAGCTGCAGATAGAGGCCGACCAGTTCGGGCACCAGGGCCGCGCCCATATGGGCGTCGAGATGTGAGACGTCGAGGCCGGCCGCCAACGCCGCATCGATCTGCGCCCGCAGCTCCTGTTCGACCGCGTCGACGACCATGTGCGCGCGCAGCTTCGGCACGCTGCGCCACATGTAACCGTCGGGGTCGATCAGCCCCGAGGCGCGCGATGTGGTCGAGATCGGCCGCCAGCGGTAGTGCGCCCACTCGCTGGTCAGGGTCAGATGGACGCCGATGTCGACGCGCGGATCCCGTGCGGCGATCCCGACCAGCTCGCGGAACCACGGGCACGGCACCATCGCCGAGCCGCAGGTCACGACGCCGCGGCCGGCAAGCTCGGCGAAGGCGGTGTTGGCGCCATGGCACATCGCCACGTCGTCCTGGTGGGCGATCAACAGGCGGCTCCCGGCCGGAAATCCCAAGGCGACGGACAGATCCTGGACCGCGGCGGTCATGATCAACCCTCCGGGATGGTGAGCGTTATCGGTGCGCCGAGCTCGTGGTTCTGGTTGCGAAACAACAGCCGCACCCGATAGCGGCTCGATCGGCCGATACCGTCCTTGGCGGCGGTCAGCACGACCGAATGCTGGTCGTGGCGGACGAACTGGAAGGCGCCGCGATCGTCGGTTGTCGTGGTATCGATCGGGTCGAGCGAGACGATCGTCTGTTCCGACAACCGCACCACGGCGCCGGCGACCGGAGCCCCGTCCGGCCCGACCACCCGACCGCGCAGCATGCCGTCGTCGTTCTGGACGATATACAGGTTCCACAGCACGACGGCGACGGCGATGCCGCCGAAGGTGATCGTGAAGCGATTGACGAGCACCTTTCTCAGCAACGACGTCGCTCCTCCTAGGAGCCTGTCCGAGTAATGCTTACGGTCCGCATCGACCAGGGACGCGCGGGTGTCAGGAGCGGGCGCGCAGGCGATGCCGGGCGCATCGTCAA
>JAZFQW010000392.1:0-3257 GCA_036445335.1 Alphaproteobacteria bacterium
TTGACGATGCGCCCGGCATCGCCGACGCGCCCGCTCCTGACACCCGCGCCTCCCTGGTCGATGCGGACCATAAGCATTACTCGGACAGGCTCCTAGAACTCCCGGAAGATCAGGCTGGCGTTGGTACCGCCGAACCCGAAGCTGTTGGACAGCGCGACGCGGACCCGGCGCTCCTTGGCCTCCAGCGGCACCAGATCGATGCCCTGGCATCCTTCCGACGGGTTTTCCAGGTTGAGAGTCGGCGGCACGATGTTGTTGCCGATCGCCAGCATCGAATAGATCGACTCGACTGCGCCGGCGGCGCCCAGCAGGTGGCCGATCGCCGACTTGGTGGACGACATGGACACGGACCCCACCGCCGCGCCGAACAGCCGCTTGACCGCGCCTAGCTCGATCTCGTCGCCGAGCGGCGTGGAGGTGCCGTGGGCGTTGATGTAGTCGATGTCGGCCGGGTCTAGCGCGGCCCGCTTCAGCGCCGCCTGCATCGACCGGAAGGCGCCGTTGCCGTCGGTCGCCGGGGCGGTGACGTGGTGGGCGTCGCCGGACATTCCGTAGCCGATCACCTCGGCGTAGATCTTGGCGCCGCGGCGCTTGGCGTGCTCGAGCTCCTCCAGCACGACGACGCCGGCGCCCTCGCCCATGACGAAGCCGTCGCGGCCCTCGTCGTAGGGCCGCGACGCTTTCTCCGGCGTGTCGTTGTAGCCGGTCGACAGCGCCCGGGCGGAGGCGAAGCCGGCCAGACCGAGCCGGCACACCGCGGCCTCGGCGCCGCCGGCGACCATGACGTCGGCGTCCTCCCATATGATCAGCCGCGCCGCGTCGCCGATGGCGTGCGCCCCGGTCGAGCAGGCGGTGACCGCGGAGTGGTTGGGGCCGCGGAAGCCGTGTTGGATGGAGACCTGGCCCGACGCCAGGTTGATCAGCGCCGCCGGGATGAAGAACGGGCTGATTCGGCGCGGCCCGCGCTGCTCCAGCGTGACCGCCCCTTCGGCGATCCATTGCAGTCCGCCGATGCCGGAGCCGATCATCACGCCAGTGCGGTTGCGCGCCTCGTCGTCTTCGGGCACCCAGCCGGAATCCGCGACGGCCTCCTTGGCCGCGGCCATCGCGAAGATGATGAACTGGTCGTTCTTCCGTTGATATTTCGGCGGCGCGAAATCGTCGGCGTTGAACCGGCCATCGGCGGTTTCGCCGCGCGGCACCATGCCGGCGACCTTGGACTGGATGTCGGAGACGTCGAACGCTTCAATCGCGCCGATGCCGCTGTCGCCGGCGATCAGCCGACGCCAATTGGTGGCGACGCCGACGCCCAACGGCGTGACCATGCCGAGGCCGGTTACCACGACGCGTCGCATGCTGTTCCCCGAAGGTTCCCAAACACTCACCCGGCGGCGCGGCGCCCGGTGCTGCCGAGAACCTAGCCGCCGGCGTGCTCTTCGATGAAGCCGATGGCATCCTTGACTGTCAGGATCTTCTCCGCCGCATCGTCCGGGATCTCACAGCCGAACTCCTCCTCGAACGCCATGACAAGCTCGACCGTATCCAGGCTGTCCGCGCCCAGATCGTCGATGAAGCTGGCTGAATTGGATACCTTGGCCTCCTCGACGCCAAGATGCTCGACAACGATCTTCTTAACGCGGTCGGCGATGTCACTCATTACTCATGACCTTTCGAGAGCTTTGACGTGTTATGAGGATTTCAGCGGTCCTGTTCGGCCGGGCACCGGCCCGCGCTGTCGCGC
The DNA here is from genome assembly GCA_036445335.1 of Alphaproteobacteria bacterium. Lineage (GTDB taxonomy): Bacteria > Pseudomonadota > Alphaproteobacteria > DSM-16000 > Inquilinaceae > JAZFQW01. The sequence goes on from JAZFQW010000392.1 coordinate 1,742, forward strand.
GCCGGGTGAACCGCCGGGCAATCGTGGCGTCACATATCACACCTGATGGGGCGTTTCCAGCCCGACCCGTGCGCGTCGGGCGGCTACAACATGGCCATTCCGCCATTGATATGCAACGTCTGGCCGGTCATGTAGCCGCTCTCGTCGCTGGCCAGGAACGCGACGCACGACGCCACGTCCGCCGGCATGCCCAGGCGGCCAGTCGGAATCGTCCCGGTAATCCGGGCCTTCTGGTCGTCGGTCAGGGCGTCGGTCATGGCGCTGGCAATGAAACCCGGGGCCACGCAGTTGACGGTGATGCCGCGCGAGGCGACCTCGGCCGCCAGCGACTTGGCCATGCCCACCATGCCGGCCTTGCTGGCGGCATAGTTGGCTTGGCCCGGGTTGCCCAGGAACGCGACCACCGAGGTGATTCCGACGATGCGCCCCCAGCGCCGCTTCATCATCCCGCGCAGGACGGCGCGCGACAGCCGGAACGCCGCCACCAGGTTAACCTCCAGGACGGCGGTGAAGTCGTCGTCTTTCAGCCGCAGCGCCAGGCTGTCGCGGGTCATCCCGGCGTTGTTGACCAGGATGTCGACCCGGCCCATCGCCGCCTCCGCCGACTTGGCCACTTCGTCGGCCCCGGCGGCCTGCGACAGGTCGCCGGGGGTGACATGCACGCGGTCGCCGCCCAGCTCGTCGGCGACCTCGCGCAGTCTCCCCTTTCGGGTGCCGGACAGCGCCACCCGCGCCCCAAGACGGTGCAGCGATTCTGCGATCGCCCGGCCGATGTCGCCGGAGGCGCCGGTCACCAGGGCGGTCTTGCCGGTCAGATCGAACATGGCTCGCTCCCTCAGTTCAGCGACTCGGCGAAGGCGTCGATTTCGGCGGGCGTCCCCACCGCGGCGGTCGTCATCGACCGGTCGATGCGCCGGACCAGGCCACTCAATACCTTGCCGGCGCCGATCTCCACCAGCGCGTCGACCCCCTGGTCGCGCAGGTGGACGACGCTTTCGCGCCAGCGCACCGCGCCAGTCACCTGCTCGACCAGCAGCCGGCGGATCTCCTGCGGGTCGGTCACCGCGGCGGCGCTGACGTTGGCGACCAGCGGGACCGCGGGCGGGCGGATCGTCACCTCGGCCAGCGCCTCTTTCATGACCGAGGCCGCCGGCGCCATCAGGGCGCAGTGGAACGGCGCGCTGACCGGCAGCATGACCGCGCGCTTCGACCCCCGGTCGGCGGCCAGGGCGACCGCCCGCTCGACCGCCGCCTTGTGGCCGCTGACCACGACCTGGCCGGGCGCGTTGTCGTTGGCGGCGGCGCACACCTCGCCCTCGGCCGCCGCCGCGGCGACCGCCCGCGCCTGGTCGATGTCGAGCCCCAGCAGCGCCGCCATCGCGCCGACGCCGACCGGCACCGCCCGCTGCATCGCCCGGCCGCGCCGCTTCAACAGGCGGGCGGCGTCGGCGACGCTGAACGCACCGGCGGCGGCCAGCGCGGAATATTCCCCCAGGCTGTGCCCGGCGACGAAGGT
>JAZFQW010000393.1:0-5582 GCA_036445335.1 Alphaproteobacteria bacterium
GAACTTTCGTTGATCGGGATGCGGATCTTGCCGCACGGGCTGGTCATCGCCTTCGACTTCAGGCCGGTCAGCTTGCCTTCGATGTCGAAGAACCGGATCTCCTTGAAATTGAACAGCTTCTCATAGAAATCGGCCCACAGGTCCATGCGCCCGCGATGGACGTTGTGAGTCAGGTGGTCGATATAGGTCAGACCGGCGCCCGGGACCTCCGCGCCCTCGACCGGCACGAAGTCGACATCGTAGATGCTGCCGGTGTCGCCGTAGCGGTCGACCAGATAGATCAGGCTGCCGCCGATCCCCTCGATCACCGGAATGTTCAGCTCCATCGGCCCGATCTTGCTCTCGACCGACTTGGCCCCCAGCGACACCGCGCGCTGGTACGCCTGGGCCGCGTCGGCCACCCGAAAGGCGATCGCGCAGACGCTCGGCCCGTGCACCCGGGCGAACGCCTTGGCGAAGCTGTCTGGTTCGGCGTTCAGGACGAAGTTGATGTCGCCCTGGCGGAACAGAGTCACGTCCTTCGAGCGGTGGCGGGCGACGGCGGCGAACCCCAACGAGCGGAACAGGTCCGCCAGCGCCTCGGGGTCGGGCGCGGCGTATTCGACGAATTCGAACCCGTCGGTGCCCATCGGATTGCTCGCGTCAATCTGTGGTCTGCTTGTCATCGCGTTAGCTCCCGGGGACGGTCGATGCGGGCCGGATCGGCCCTGACTGCGACCACTATAGAGGCTGCGGACCTAGTCCGCACTTCTCACACTGGCCACGGAGGCCGCCGCGGCGCGGCCGAAATGGCGCTCGTCGGCCACCGCCACCAGATAGCGAAGCTGTTTAAGCGTGACCGCCAGTCGCATGGGAAATTCCTATCGGATCGGAGAGAAGTATCGACCGGGAATATGCTCTCACCGGGTCGCGACGATGCGTCGTGGACGGCCGCCCGCGGACCCCGGTCCCGGCCGGCGGCCGGACTCGCACGCCCGGCGAATGGCCGCTTGCTTTTGCCAACTGGAAGTGGTTATTGCCACGCGCCCGCGCCGCCGGCCAAGATCCGTGGGAGGGTTGGGCCGGACGATATTCCGACCGGGACAGGGGATTACGCCGATGAGTCAACCGACCGATTACGCCATCCGCGATCGCGCCTATCACATCTGGGAGCGCGAGGGCCGCCCCCAGGGCCGCGAACGCGACCACTGGCTGCAGGCCGCGTGGGAGCTGCGCGGCGAGCACGCCGCCCAGGCGGCGGCCAAGGCCCAGGCCGCGACGCCGAAGAAGGCAAAGGCCGCCGCCAAGCCGAACGGCAAGGCCAATCCAGCGCGCGCGAAGGCCACACGCGCCAAGGCCGCGACGACCGGCACCAAGCGCGCCGGCCCGAAGGCCAAGAAGGCGAATTGACGGCGTAGGGCCCGGGACCCTCGGCCGGGCCAGCCGGGGGGAGAGCGGCGGTTCAGCACTGTCCGGCCTGGGGACTCCTTCGGAACCACACGGCCGGCGGGCGCCGAGGCGGTCCGCACGGTACCGATCCGGCATCGGGAACACGGAATGCTACACCGCCAGCTTCGCCAGCAGGCGGGCGCGAGTCTCGTCGTCGACGAAGGCGGCCTGGAGGGCGTTGCGGGTGAGGCCGATCAGGGCGGCGTCGTCGAGCCCGAACGTCCGTGCCGCGACCGCGTATTCGCCGCCGATCGAGGTGTCGAAGTAGGGCGGGTCGTCGCTGCTGAGGGTGACGGTGATGCCGGCGTCGATCAGCCGCGGCAGCGGGTGCGCGGCATGGTCCGGATAGAGCCCGGTGGCGACGTTGCTGGTCGGGCACACCTCCAGCACGATGCCGCGCTGCGCCAGGGTCGCCATCAGCGCCGGATCCTCGATCGCCCGCACGCCGTGGCCCAGGCGGGAGACCGGCAGATCCAGCGCCGCGCGGATGCTGTCGGGCCCGCCGAATTCGCCGGCGTGGACGTTGCACGCCAACCCGGCCTCGTCGTGGGCGACGCGGAACACCGGCGCGAACGGTGCCGGCGGATAGCCCGCCTCGTCGCCGCCCATGCCGAAGCCGGTGACCAGCGGGTGCGGGTGCGCCACGGCGGCGCGCGCCACCGCCATGGCGCGCTCGACGCCGAAATGGCGGACGCAGGTGATGATGATCCGCGCCTCGATGCCGGTCTGCGCGCGGGCGTCCGCGATGCCCTGGGCGATCCCGTCCAGATGGTCCCGGTACGACAGGCCGGCGATCGCCGCGTGGTCGGGCGACGACATCACCTCGGCATAGACCGCACCCTCGGCCGCGCAGCCGACCAGATATTCGCAAGTGACGTCGCAGTAGTCCCGCGCACTGCGGATCACCGCGCTGGCGGCGTCGAAGACTTCCAGGAAATGCAGGAAGTCGCGCCACGCGAACCGGCCGTCGTCGGTGAACAGTCCGGCGGGCAGCGTCAGGCCGTTGCGCGCCGCCAGGCGCCGCACCAGGTCGGGGCCGGCAGTGCCTTCCAGGTGAACGTGCAGTTCGGCCTTGGGAATCATTGCGCGTCCTTGGTTGTGGCCCGGCCGGTCGGGCGCTCGCCGCGGGTCTCGCGGTACAGGATGTAGAGGCCGCTGGCGACCACGATCGCCGCGCCCGCCAGCATGATGGCATCGGGGGCGTCGTCGAAAAAGAGGTATCCGAACGCCACGCCCCACAGGATCGAGGTGTACTGGAACGGGCTGGCGATCGCCGCCGGGGCCGAGCGGAAGGCCTGGGTGATGAACACCTGGCCGACGCCGCCGATCAGCCCCAGCGTGGCCAGCAGCAGCCAGTCGCCGGCGGTCGGCCAGACCCAGCCGAAAGGCAGGGCGACGGCGGACAGGATCGTGCTGGTCAGGGTGAAATACATCACGATGACACCGTTCCGCTCGGTGCGGCTAAGCTGCCGGGTGTAGATCATCCCCAGCGAATAGCAGAGCGTGCCGGCGAAGACGATCAAACCGCCGGCGCTGAGCAAGCCGCCGCCGGGCCGCAGGATCGCCAGGACGCCGATGAGGCCGACGACGACGGCGGTCCAGCGCCGCGGTCCCACCGCCTCGCCCAGCATCGGCACGCCCAACGCGGTGATGAACAGCGGCGCGGCGAAGGTGATGGCGTAGGCGTCGGCCAGCGGCAACAGCTTCAGCGCGTAGAACAGGCAGATCAGGAACGCGATGATCAAAACCGACCTGAACACCTGCAACGGCAGCCGCCGTGTCGTCATCGTCGCCAGCCCGCCCTCGCCGCGGATGACCACATAGGCCGGGATCAACGCGAAGAGGCTGCGGAAGAAGAAGATCTGCACCGTGCCGTAGTCGGCACGCAGCCCCTTGATGATCACGTCCATCACCGAAAACAGCGCGATCGCCGCCACCATCGCGCCGATGCCGACGACGACCTGGCGCGGCGCGGCGCCGTCGTCGCGGCTCATGGCCGGCCGGCCGCCACGCGCGGCATCGCGCACGGTGTCACTCGGCGGCGCGTCTCGCGATGGAGGATGTAGAGGCCGCTGGCCACCACTATGGTCGCGCCGGTGATGATCCACCCATCCGGCAGGTCGTCCCAGAGGGCGTAGCCGAACGCCACCGCCCAGATCATCGCGGTGTATTCGAACGGCGCCAGCACGGCGATCGGCGCGGCGCGGAACGCCGCCGTCATGGCGATAGTGCCGATGCCGCCGAGCAAACCCACCGCCGCCAGCAGCACGAAATCCGCCGGCGTCGGCGGCACGAATCCGAACGGCAGCGATATCGCGCTCGCCGCCATCATCACCCCGGTGCCGTAAAAGACGATCGCGGCGTTGCTCTCGGTCCGGCTCAACCGGCGGATCAGGGTCGCCGCCACTGCGAACAGGAACGTTCCGGCGATCGCCGCCGCGGTGCCCACGCCCAGGATTCCGTCCAGCCCGACGGTGCCGGGTCGTAGCATGATCAGCACTCCGACGAATCCCACGACCACCGCGCTCCACCGGTGGGCGCCGACGCGCTCGCCCAGCATCGGCACGCCGAGCGCGGTCATGAACAGCGGCGCGGCGAACGCGATGGCGTAGGCGTCGGCCAGCGGCATGACCGAAAACGCGAAGAAAAAACAAAACGCCGCGCCGGCGCCGATCAGGCCACGGCCCAAATGGGCGAGCGGCCGCCGCGTCTTCAGCGCCGCCGGCCCGCCCGAACCGGCCACCAGCACCGCCAGCGGCAGCAGGCCGAAAGCGGCGCGGAAGAACACGATCTGGCCGGTCGGATAGTCCGCCGACAGCCACTTGATCGCCGAGTCCATCGTCGCCAGCAGCAGGATCGCCAGGCTGTAAAGCGCGATGCCGCGGACGGTGGAGTGGGCGGCGTGGATGCTGGTCACGGTCATCGTCGAGTCCCTGCGGCGCCGGCGGTTCGGGTGGCGCCGGCGCGTGGTTGCCAACCGACAGCGCATATCGCGTATGTCGGCCGGTCTGCTCGATGCCGATTCGGAGTTCGTACAAACGGAATACGGTGTCGTTCCGTTCCGGCCGCCACAGTCGCATCGGCGCCGGTTGCGTGCAAGGTCGGCCGAACCGGTCGACATGCTAGAATGCCGTGCCCGGCCGGCCTGACCACAACCCGCTTAAGCCCATCGTAATGAATGGCGATTATGCACTTGCCAAGTGCATATCGCTCTAAAGAAAGCCGGCGATAATCCGCCCGAGCGGTTGAATATTGTTCGAACACGCTAGGATTGAACATTGTTCAATTATGATCGGGTGTGGCGATGACCGACACGAAATCCCTCCTGCGCTCGCGGAATTTCCTGCCGCTGTTCCTGGTGCAGTGGTTCGGCGCGTTTTCCGACAACGCGCTGAAGAGCGCATTCGGGTTTCTGGTCGTGTATCGCGGCGTCGACCTGTTCGGCCTGCCGCCGGAGCTGGCGGTCACCATCGGCGGTGGCGTCTTCGTCGTGCCGTACCTGCTGGTCTCCGGCATCGCCGGCCGGCTGTCCGACGCGGTGGACAAGGCGCGGGTGGTGCGGGCCACGCGGCTGGCGGAGCTGGTGCTGGCGGCGCTGGCCGCCACCGCGCTGATCGTGGAATCCGCACCGTTGGCGTTGCTGGCGATCTTTCTCTACGGCGTCCAGTCGGCGGTGTTCGGGCCGGCGAAATACGCCATCTTGCCGCAGCAGCTGCCCGAAAGCCGGCTGACGGCGGCGAATGCCTGGATCGAGTCCTCGACCTTCGTAGGGATCCTGGCCGGCATGCTGTTCGGCGGCATCGCTGCCGGCTTCGGCGATACCGGGCTCGTCGCCGGTGGATTCGCGGCGGCCGCGGTCGCCGGGTTTGTCGCGTCCCTCTTCGTGCCGCCGGCGCCGCCGTCGGCCGGCGTGCCGCCGTTCCGCTTCGCCCCGTTGGCGGCGACCGTGGACGCGCTGCGTGCCGTCCGCCGGAATCGCGCCGTCTTACTTTCGGTGGTCGGCATCTCCTGGTTCTGGGCGGTCGGGCTGGTGGTGATGTCGGTCTTTCCGGAGGTCGCCAAATCGGTCCTCGGGGTCGACCAGCTGGTGGCCAATCTGCTGGTCGGCGCCTTCGTCGTCGGCATCGCCTTGGGCTCGGCTGCCGCCAGTTGGC
>JAZFQW010000394.1:0-3448 GCA_036445335.1 Alphaproteobacteria bacterium
GGGACAGCCCGACATGGCGCGACCGCGCTCCACGCCGCTGACCGTCGACGGCGTCGACCTGCCGCTGGACCTGATTGTCAGCCCGCGCGCGCGGCGGCTGGCGCTCAGGCTGGACCCTGCCGCCGGAACGGTGCGGGTGGTCGCCCCGGCCACGGCCGGCGCGGCCGAGATCGCGCGATTTGTCGCCCGCCACGCCGGCTGGGTGGCCAGCCGCCTGGCCGCGTTGCCGGACCGCCGGCCGTTCGCCGACGCCGCCGCGGTGCCATATCTGGGGGTCGACCACGTCGTCCGCCACGTCGCCGGCGGGCGACGGCCGGTCGAGCGCGCCGGCGGGGAATTCCGGGTCGCCGGGGGGCGCGAGCATCTGCCGCGGCGGCTGCGCGATTATCTGGCGGCGCAGGCGCGGCGCGAGCTGAGCCGGCGGTCGCGGGCCAAGGCCGCCGCGATCGGTCGGGCGGTGGCGGCCGTGGCGGTGCGTGACCAGACGTCGCGGTGGGGCAGCTGCTCGCCGACCGGCCGCCTCAACTATTCCTGGCGGCTGATCCTGGCGCCGGAGACGGTGCTCGACTACGTCGTGGCGCACGAGGTCGCCCACCTCGCCGAGATGAACCACGGCCCCCGCTTCTGGCGCCTGGTGGAAACGCTGCACGACCGTGTGCCGGACGCGCGCGCCTGGCTCAAGACCCACGGCGCGGCGCTGCACCGGTACGGCTGACCGGCGCGAGAGCCGCGCAGACAGCGCCGGGCGCGCCGCGCCTCTCTCCCTCTTATCGTCATCGTCCGGCTCGACCGGGCGATCCACTGCGCCGCAAGGTCCGAGCATTGCGAACATCGTCTGTCTTCAGCCGCCGCCATGGATGCCACGCTCGAGGCGTGGCATGACGCGGTTCAGTGGGGAAGCGAAGGCGAGAACGGAGAGCGGACTGCCCTACGCCTGGCCTGCGGGGATCCCTGGAGGTAAACGAGACTGGGTCACCCGATTGCTCTACCGGCCGCGGTCGCTGTACAGGCCATTCGTGATGCCGGTAAGCTCGCCGCCGGCCTCTCAGCGTCAGACTCCCGATGCCCCGTCCGGACTCCCTTGCCGTCGCGGCCCTGTTGACCGCCCTGGTCGCCTTCGGCCCGGTTTCGACCGACCTCTACCTGCCGTCGCTGCCGGCGATGACCCGCGCGCTGGCGACCGACGCGGCGACGGTGCAGCTCACGCTCAGCGTGTTCCTGGTCGGCTTCGCGGTCAGCCAGCTGGTCTACGGCCCGTTGAGCGACCGCTTCGGCCGCCGTCCGGTGCTGGTGGCCGGGACGGCGATCTTCGTCGCCGCCGGGGTGGCCTGCGCGGTGGCGCCGACGATCGAGGCGCTGATCGTGGCGCGTTTCTTCCAGGCGTTGGGCGCATGCTGCGGGCCGGTGGTGGGCCGCGCCGTGGTGCGCGACGTCTATGGGCGCGAGCAGGCCGCCCGGGTGCTGGCCTATATGGGCGTGGCGATGGCGCTGGCGCCGGCGATCGGGCCGATCATCGGCGGCTTCCTGCAGGTGTGGCTCGGCTGGCGGGCGAACCTGTGGCTGCTGGCCGGGTTCGGCGCGGCCAGCCTGATCGGCGTGGCAACCCTGCTGGCCGAGACCAACCGCCACATGGACTCGTCGGCGGTGAGACCCGGCCAGATGCTGCGCAACTACGTCATCCTGTTCGGCAACCGCGCGTATGTCGGCTATGTGCTGGTGGTGGCGCTGACCTATTCCGGCATCTTCGCCTTCATCTCCGGCTCGTCCTTTGTGTTCGTCGACCTGCTGGGCCTGAGCCCGGTGGCGTACGGGTTGTGCTTCGCCACCGGCGTGACCGGCTACATGGCCGGCACGTTCGCCTCTGGGCGGATCACGCTCAGGCTCGGCATCGAAAGGCTGGTGCTCGCGGGCACGGTGGTCGCCACCGTCGGCGGCACGGCGATGCTGGTCTTCGCGGCGGCCGGCTGGCTGGCGGTGGCGCCCCTGCTGGCGCCATTCTTCGTGTTCATGATCGGCACCGGCCTGATCCTGCCGAACGCGGTGGCCGGGGCGATCGGACCGTTCCCGACCATGGCCGGGCTGGCGTCGGCGCTGCTGGGCTTCGTCCAGATGGCGACCGCCGCGCTGGTCGGCATCGGCGTCGGCCGGTTGACCGGGGCGTCGGGTTTGCCGATGGCGGCGGCAATGTTTCTGGTGTCGACGGGTGCGGCGCTGGCCTACCTGACCCTAGTGCGCGGCGCCGACCGATAACCCGCGCCGCCGCGCCGCCAGGGCCGGCCCTGGCGGCGCGGCGGAAACCGGCCTAAACTAACAGTTCTCGTCTCCCGGATTCTCATGAAACCGATCGCAGCAACCGCCGCGACCCTGTCGGCGCCGACGCAGGGCGCGCTGTGGATGACCGCCGCCGCGGTGTGTTTTTCCGCCATGATCGTGCTGCTGCGGCTGGCGACCGATGCGCTGCACCCGTTCCAGGTCGCGTTCTTCCGCAGCTTCCTCGGCCTGGTCATCATGCTGCCGTGGATCGTGCACACCGGCCTCGCCGGCCTCAGGACGCGGCGGCTCGGGCTGTATGGCTGGCGCTCGGCGACCGGCCTCGTGGCGATGCTGTGCTGGTTCATGGCGGTGTCGCTGATGCCGCTGGGTGAGGCGGTGGCGCTGAGCTTCACCGCGCCCCTGTTCGCCACCATCGGGGCGGCGATGTTCCTGGGCGAAATCGTCCGCAGGCGGCGCTGGAGCGCCACCCTGATCGGCTTCCTCGGCATGCTGGTGATCCTGCGCCCGGGGACGCAGGCGCTGACGCTGCCGGCTGTGCTGGTCCTGCTGTCGGCGGTCGCCGCCGCCGGCTCGGCGCTGATGGTCAAGGCGTTGTCGCGCACCGAGTCGAGCACCGCGATGGTCGCCTATATGACGATCATCCTGACGCCGCTCTCGCTGTTGCCGGCGCTGTTCGTGTGGCAGTGGCCGGACGGCGGGACGCTGGGCGTGATGGCCGGTATCGCCGCCCTGGGCACGGCGGGTCACTTGTGCTTCGCCCGCTCCATGAAGGCGGCCGACGCCTCGGCGGTAATCCCGTTCGACTATTTGCGCCTGCCGCTGGTGGCGGTGGCCGGGCTGTTGCTGTTTGACGAGACGATGGATCTGTGGAGCTGGACCGGCGCCGGGGTGATCGTCGCGGCGACGCTTTATATCGCCCGGCGCGAGGCGGTGGTGGCGCGCGAGCGGCGGCCGCACGATCCCGCCCCGGTGGCGACCGGCGCGGCGCGCGAGAAACTGTGACCGCGGTTAGCCCGCATCTCTCGCACTGGCCACGGTCTGCGTCGCGTCCGGGCGGTCCGAGCCGCCAGGAGAAGGCCGAAGAGCGTAGCAACGCTACGGTCGAGGCGTTCGACGCCGCGGGCGGGCCGCCCGGGCGCGACCCGCAGGGCGGCGCTGTCGCGCCGACCGTGGC
>JAZFQW010000395.1:0-6188 GCA_036445335.1 Alphaproteobacteria bacterium
GATGGTCGACTTCGAGTGGATGCGCCGCGCCGACACGCCGGCCTTTCGCCACCTGAGCAAGCTGATCGGGTAGCCCGGCGGCCGCTACTACGGCATTCAGTGGCAGAAAATCACGAACGACGGGCAATCGTCGTCGTCGAAATCGGCGTCCCAGATCGGGAACAGGTCGCGGGTCACGCCCGCCATCAGCGCCGCGAACTCCGGCGACTCCACGGTCGCCTCCGGCACCAGGTTGCCGCGCACGCCGGTCAGCACCCGTGGTCCGCTGGACACGGTCTCGCAGAACGCCGCCCGCACCCGAATCCGGCCCTCGGTCGGGCCGGTGCGCACGGTGCCGTTGCACAGCGCCGAGTAGGGCGCCGGCTCGACCGGGTCGAAGACGACGACGACGCGATACTGCGGCCGCGCGCTTTCGCCCGGCGACGCGGTGAAGTTGGTCCGCGCACCCCAGTTGCGGTCCTGCATCAACGCGGTCACGACGGTGCCGAAATCGGCCTGCTGGTCGATCGACGCGGCGAACGGATTGCCCTGGGTGTCCACCCGCAGATCGCGCCCGGCGGCGGCATAGTTGAACAGGGAGGGCCGATAGGTCGGCCTGATAAAGCTGCGGGCGTAATTGTACGAACAGGCGGTCTGCACCAGCACTGCCAGGATCACCGCGGCGATCCCCAGCACCCGCGTCGTCGTCATCGGATCGGCCCGTCGTTCGGTATTTCCCAATGATAGTGACATGGTGCTGCCTCGGCGATCTTGCGAGCGGTCGATCGACCGATTGATGCATGACTGCGCGCGGGTGCGGTGTGACGGCCGTCACAGTCGGACCGGAGAACCGGCCATCGGCCATCACAATGCGGTGAGGGGGAGCCGTATCACCACAGGGCGGGCTTGGCCACCATCAGGGCGAACACCGCGATCAGGGCGACGAACGCCGGCCAGCCGAGGATGAACCAGGCGCGTATCAACCGATAATAGCGGGCGGGCAGGGGGCGCCGCTCGGCCACCGCGGCGGCGGCTTCGTCGCGGACGCGGATCTGGATCACCACGACCGGCAACCAGCACAACCCGGCCAATAGGTAGAGCGCGTACGCGACCATGAGCCACGACGCCCACGGATCGAACCCGGCCAGGACGATCAACGCGATGCCGGAGGTCGGCTGGACCACGATCGCCGGGGTGGTGAACAGCAAGTCGGCGATGACGACGTTGCGCGCGACGACGGCTATGGCCCGGTCGTCGCGCCGCAGATGGGCGGTCCACATCTGGAAGGCGGTGCCCAGCCCGGTGCCGAACAGCACCGCGGCGCTGAGGATATGGACCCATTTGAGCCACAGATAGGGATCGCCCATCGCCTGCCCTCGATCGCCGCCCGGCCGACCGGCTCTCCACGGGTCGAGGGGCCGGGGTCGGCAGTGGCTACACGTCGAGCGCGCGCGCGGTCGGCGCGCGGTCCTGGATGAAGCGCAGCCGCAATTCCGGCTTGCGTCCCATCAGCTGCTCCACCAGATCGGCGGTCTGCCGGGACTCCGCCGGCTCGTCGTCGCCCGGCAGCTCGACCCGCCACAGGGTGCGCTGGTCGGGGTCCATCGTCGTCTTGCGAAGCTGCGCCGACAACATCTCGCCGAGGCCCTTGAACCGGCTCAGCTCGACGTTCGACTTGCCGGCGAACACGGTCTTCATCAGTTCGGCCTTGTGGGCGTCGTCGCGGGCATAGGCGGTGGTTCCACCCTGCTGCAGCCGGTAGAGCGGCGGCTGGGCGAGGAACAAATGGCCGTCGGCGATCAGCCGTGGCATCTCGCGGTAGAAGAAGGTCATCAGCAGCGACGCGATGTGGGCGCCGTCGACGTCGGCATCGGTCATGATGACGACCCGCTCGTAGCGCAGCCGATTCTGGTCGTACTGACCGCGGGTACCGCAGCCCAGCGCCTGCACCAGATCGGCAATCTCCTGATTGCCGGCCAGCTTGTCGGCCGAGGCGCTGGCGACGTTGAGGATCTTGCCGCGCAGCGGCAGCACCGCCTGGGTCTCGCGCACCCGCGCCGCCTTCGCCGAGCCGCCGGCGGAATCGCCCTCGACCAGGAAGATCTCGGTGCCCGCCGCGTTGGTCCGGGTGCAGTCCGCCAGCTTGCCGGGCAGGCGGACCCGGCGGGTGGCGGTCTTGCGGGCCATATCCTTCGCCTGGCGCTTGCGCGCCCGGTCCTCCGCCCGCTCGACGATGCGCTCCAGCAGCGTGTTGGCGGTGGCCGGGTCGCCCGACAGCCAGTGATCGAAATGGTCCTTGATTACCCCGTCGACCAGGCGGGTCGCCTCGGGGCTGGCCAGTCGCTCCTTGGTTTGGCCCTGGAACTGCGGGTCGCGGATGAACACCGAGATCAGCACTGCCGCGGCGCCGACGATGTCGTCGGCGGTGATCGCGGCCGCCTTGCGCGACCCGGTCAGCTCGGCAAAGCCCTTCAGGCTGCGCAGCAGGCCGGCGCGCAGCCCGGCCTCGTGGCCGCCGCCCTGCGGCGTCGGCACGGTGTTGCAGTAGGAATTGCAGAACCCGTCCTCGTCTGCGGGCCAGGCGATCGCCCATTCGGCCTGGCCGGCATCGTCGGGAAAGGTGGCCGTCCCGGAGAACGGCGCCGGCGTCAGGGTGTCGCGGCCGTCCAGCGTCGCGCCAAGGAAGTCCAGCAGTCCGCCGGGGAAGTGCAGGGTGTCGGTCGCCGGCACCCGGCCGTCCGCCGGCAGCAGCGACCCATCGCAGCTCCAGCGGATCTCCACGCCGCGAAACAGATAGGCCTTCGATCGGGCCAGGCGGTACAGCCGCTCGGGTTTCAGCTTGGCCCCGGCGCCGAAGATCTGTGGGTCGGGGTGGAAGGTGATCGCCGTGCCGCGGCGGTTGTGCACCGCGCCGCCGTCCTTCAGTGACCCCTCGGGCGCGCCGCGGCGATAGCGCTGCACCCACAGCCTGCGGTCGCGCGCCACCTCGACGATCAGCCGCTCCGACAGCGCGTTGACCACCGACAGGCCGACGCCGTGCAGCACGCCGGAGGTGTGGTAGATCTTGTTGCCGAATTTGCCGCCGGAATGCAGGGTAGTGAGGATGACCTCCAGCGCCGACTTGCCGGGGAACTTCGGGTGCTCCTCGATCGGGATGCCGCGGCCGTTGTCGCGCACGGTGACGGTGCCGTCCGCGGCCAGGCTGAGATCGATGCCGCTGGCGTGGCCGGCGACCGCCTCGTCCATCGAGTTGTCCAGCACCTCCGCCACCAGATGATGCAACGCGCGCTCGTCGGTGCCGCCGATATACATGCTCGGGTGCCGGCGCACCGGCTCCAGTCCCTCCAGGACCTCGATATCGTCGGCGGTATACTGCGCCCTGGTCCGGGCGCCATAGTCGAACAGATCGCTCATGGCTGGATTATTGGAATCGCTTCACCCCTGGGGAACGGATATGCTGTATCTTTGCGTCAATCCTACACAAGATATAGTTAATTGCAGCGAATCTGAGGCAGGGATCCAGCAATGGCGAAACACCCCTCCGAGGACGGCGACGCGGTCCGGGCGCCCGGCGCCGAGCTGCCGCCGGGCCAACCGGCGCTGCGCACCATCGCGATGCCGGCCGACGCCAACCCCAACGGCGACATCTTCGGCGGCTGGCTGCTGAGCCAGATGGACCTGGCCGGCAGTGTCGTCGCGTACGAACGGGCCTCCGGCCGCATCGCCACAGTGGCGATCGACGCGATGTCCTTTCTGCAGCCGGTCTTTGTGGGCGACCTGGTGAGCTGCTTCGCCGATGTCGTCCGGGTCGGGCGCACCTCGATGCAGGTGAAAGTGGAGACCTACGTGCGCCGCCGCCAAGGGCACGACGTGGTCATGGTCACCCGCGGGTTGGTGACCTATGTGGCGATCGACGCCGGAGGACGGCCGCGACCGGTGCCACCGGCCTGACGGACGCGGCGCCGATCCGGCCGCCGTCACAGCCCGTAGGCGTGGCCGAGGATGACGAAGCCGTAGAGCGCGACGAAGAACATCAGCAAGGCGACGAAGTCGCGCAGCAACATCCAACGGGCCATGGTCGTTCTCCCTATGTTCCAGAATCTCGATAGGAACATAAATGGAACATCCGGTCAAGTCCGGGTGCCCGGCTCGATGTGTCGGTTTCAACGACACCATTTTCGACCCCTGGCAGCCACTCGGCGCATTCGGCAGCGTTCGGCCAGGAGAGATCGTCCATTGGTACCTTGCGCAAGGTCCGCTTTGATTTCGGAAAGCAGCCGTTCGTTCCGTGAGTATAGACCTGCCGCCCATGACCCAATCCGGAAGGTTCGTCGGATCATCACTTCCTCTAGAATGCGCCATTTGCCGCCATGGGCGCTTACATCAAACGCCCTAGCGGAATGATCTTTTTTGAGCCGGGTTCGAAGGCGAGTCCCGACCAATCGCCCATCCAGCGCTCCACGCGAAGACCTGCGCTGGCGATCATCTCAGTGAGGTCAGTTTGACTTGTATAGCGAATCCGGTCCTGAGCCGACCTGACCTCGCCGGTTCGCAAGATGCGGTAGATGTTTGAATAGGTCAGTATTCCCGTCGCTTTGTCAAAGCTGGACTCGTTTGATTTCTCGACCGGTCCGTATTCTGGATGCTCTATCCGATGCAACGTCGCACCTTTCGTTCGCTCCTTTCGACCGGGATAAGAGGGATTGCGGGTGTCAAGTATGAAGCGACCGTTGGGATTGAGATGCCAAGCAATAGTCGTTAGGACCGCAAGTTGTTGTTCTTTCGTCAAAAAAACCTGAAAGGCGTGGCCCGTAAGCACTATGAGGTCAAACCGTTCGCCAAGACGCACCGATTCTGCGTCAGCCTCGACCCACGTGACGGCGTTTCCGCCATCGCGCGCCCTGGCGATGTCAAGCATGGCCTTCGCCGGATCAACACCAGTCACCCGTGCCGTCTTCGCAAGCTCGGTTGCTAAACCGCCGGTGCCACAGCCAAGATCGAGAGCCGAGCTTGCCTGAATTGCGAGTGATTTACAGAACTTGAAGTCAAGTCTCTCGGTACGGTTTAGATCGTAGAACTCGGCCAGACCTTCATGCTCGTATTGGTCGCTTGCTCTATGCTTGGCCATCGGTCCGTGCGCTCTGCATATTCAAAGAGTGTTGCTGCACATTCTAGATGAGCAAACAGTAAACGCAATCGACCGATCTGGGCGGATTGCAGAACCGGCGGCTACGCCCTGGAACGGCCCATCATGGCTATCAGCAGCCTAACCGATCGCGGCACTTGGACGACAGGTTAGCGAACTGAAAGCTGACATTCGAGAATTCGGGTACGGCAGCAACGGGTCGATGTCGGTCCTTCGGGCGGGTTCGTGCAGGCCGCTTTGAACGATCGCGTGCGGCGACCAGCGGACCGTCATCAAACCGACGCGCCACCCGATGCCGATCAAGCGACGCCGTCGCGCCGGTGGTCGACGGAGGCCTGACGCCGACTTCGCTGTCGACGGGGATTGCCGGCCGCTCGGTCCGGAGTGAAAATGGACCGTCTTGGGCCAGGGAAAAGGATGATCGTGCGCCATGCGCATCTGGGCGTCGCCGTCGCGGTCGGGTTGGCGGTCGCGCCGCTGTCCGAGGCGCCGGCTGGCGAGGCCGACGTGGTGGCGGCCGAGGCGGTCCGCCTGGCCGGCGGCGGTTGGCGGTTCGACGTCAGCGTCGCCCACGACGACACCGGCTGGGACCACTACGCCGACCGCTGGGACATCGTCACCGCCGACGGCACGGTCCTCGGCAGTCGGGTGCTGCTGCATCCGCATGTCGGTGAGCAGCCCTTCACCCGCAGCCTCGGCGATGTGGCGATCCCGCCGGGCATCGACGCCGTCATCCTGCGCGCACGCGACAGCGTGCACGGCCTCGGCGGGGCCGAACTGACGGTCACGCTCAACCGATAGGACCGGCGGCCGCGACCGACAGACCTTCTGGCGATGCGCTCGCCGGCGTCGGGCCGGCGCTGGTCGACCGGCTAGCGCGCACTTCTCACGCAGACCATGGCCGGCGTGAGAAGTGCGGGCTAGCGTCAGCCGGTGATCGTCACGCGATCGTCGGGCATGACGTGCTCGATCCGCGCGACCACGTCGGCCTCGCACGCGAAGTTTTCGCCGTCGAGATCGCTGAGATCCGGATGGGTGGTGTAGAAGATGAACCGGCGTCCCA
>JAZFQW010000396.1:0-4869 GCA_036445335.1 Alphaproteobacteria bacterium
CGAGCCGTCGGCGTCCAGCACGTTGGTGGCGATCCACGGGAAGTTCGAGTCCGCCATGCGCTGCATGGCGACGTCGGGCCCGAAATCGAACTCGTGATTGCCCAGGCTGACATAGTCGACGCCGACCGCGTTGAACATGGCGATCATGTTGGCGCCCTGGTCGAGGCCCGACAGCAGCGATGGCGACAGGTAGTCGCCGCCGACGGTGGTCAGGCTGTTGTCGGCCTCGGCACGCTCCTCGCGCAGCAACGTCATCAACTGCGCGAAGCCGCCCTGGCCCCTGACCGGCGCGAATTCGTAGACGTCGTTGATGTGCAGAAACGTCAGGTTGGTCGGTTCCGCCGCGACGGTCATCGGGACCGACACGCCCGCCGCGACGAACGGCACGGCTAGGAACACGGACCGCATCATATTGTTCATGGCTATCCCCCTACTGCTGATGGCTTTTGATATTGCCGGCGTCCTGAGCCTGCCGGTGGCGGGCCGGCGCCGGGTTGCCTGAATTCTACCGTGCATTTCTCACACTGGCCATGGCCTGCGTCTCGTCCGGGCGGCGCGGGCCGGCAGGAGAACGTCAACGAGCGTAGCAGCGCTAAGGTCGCGGCGTTCGACGCCGCGGGCGGGCCGCCCGAGCGCGACGCGGAGGGCGGCGCTGTCGCGCCGTCCATGGCCAGCTTGAGAAATCCAGGCTAACCGCTCAGGTCCAGATAGACGAAGCGGGCGGCGCGCAGCAGGGATTCGCGCGGCATCTCGCCGACCAGCGCATAGCCGAAGCGCCCTTCGACCCAATAAAACGCGCCGGTGCCGTCCTCGCTGGCATATTCGAATTGGGTTTCCTCGCTGCCTGGGTCCAGCCGGATATACAGCGTCAGCCGCTGTTCCGCCGCGTCCTGGTACATGAACTGGGCGGCCGGCCCGCCGCCCGACGGCAGCAGCCGGCCGCCCATCAGCCGGAACCCCATGGCGTCCAGGGCCGGGGCGCGGACGTCGTCGCCCAAGCGGTTCGACAGCCAGCGAAACAGGTGCTCCTCCTCCGCCGCGACCTCCACGGCGTGGCGCCGTTCGGCGGCGTACATGCGGTGCGCCGCCGCCGCCTCGTCGGTCAGGCTGGCCACGAGAGGCGCGGGCCCGATGCGCAGCATGTCGTTCAGCAGCCAGCCGCTGCCCGCGCCGATCGCCAACAGCACGACCGCAGCCGCCGATCGGGCCAAGGTGGCGCGTCGTCGGTCGCGCCGCCGCGCGAGCGCCGCCGCCGGCGTCAGGGCGGTGGGCACAGGTGTGTCGGCGACGCCGCCGAACAGCGCCCGCAGACCCTCGTTCTGGCGACGGTAGTCGGCGATCCGCTCCGCCGTCTCGGGGTCGTCCTTCAGGTGCGCCTCGATGGCGGCCCGGCGATCCGGGTCGAGCTGCCCGTCGACATAGGCGTGCAGATCGGCCTCGGTCACCGGGATCATTTCGGTCATTTCACCCTCCTCAGGACCGGACCGCCATCGTTCGATCCCTCGGCCATCAGCCGGCGCAGGCGCTCGCGTCCGCGCGACAGGCGCGACATCACCGTGCCCATCGGAACGCCGGTGACGCTGGCCACCTCGGCGTAGGTCAGGCCCTCCAGTCCGACCAGCAGGATCGCCCGGCGCTGGTCATCGGGCAGCCGCTGCAGCGCCAGGTCGAGGTCGCGCAGGCTCAGGCTGCCCGCTTGCGGCGGCGGCGTCACGATCTCCGGAGGCCGCACCGGATGGCCGAATATGGCGCGGGCGCGGGCGCGCCGCCGCACCGCGTTGGCATGCAGATTGTGCAGGATCGTGAACAGCCAGGCACGGGCGCTGTCGCCGCCACGCCACGTCGACCAGCGGCTCAGCGCCCGTTCGACGCAGTCCTGGACAAGATCGTCCGCCCAGTCCGGGTCGCGGGTCAGCGCCCGGGCGAAACGCCGGAGCCGCGGAATCTCCGATTCGATTAGGGCGTCGCGGTCCGCCATCGCATCCCTAATGATCTGCGGCGTCGGCGCGGATGACGCCCCCGGCCCCGGCGGCCTGGACAAATGTCCGGGACATGCGGCGCCTATGGCCGCGCCTCGCAAAATCCGTCGCCGGTCCTGGCGCCCGACCACCGGCCCCACGCCCCGCGCTGGAGCGTTTTGCCCGGAACCGCCCGCCTTCGGCCGTCGTCCGTGCTGGCGACGACCGGCATCGCGCCGGGGTCCGCCAACGGCGGCGGGTTCGCCGCGCGCTGGTGGTTGCGATGGGGCGCGCCCGACGCTTCGTTGGCGAAGGTGTAACGGGACTCGCCGTCGCTGTCGACCGGCGCGTCGCCGACTTCGCCGGCGACGGTCTGCGCGGCGGATGCCGTCCGGGCCGTCTCGCCGGCATGGCGGGCGGACATCGGCGGTGCCCCGGCGAACGCGCCACGGCTGCGGTATCGGCTCATTCCTTGCGGTCCCCCAAAATCCGGCGCCGCGATGGAGCGCAGGCTGTGTGACTGGTTAGACACCGAAGCAGTGATTCTATTCCCGGTGCCGTTCGGTGGTGCCGGCGGTGGCGACCCTGCGCTATCGTGTCGAAAACGACCCCGGGGGACCCGATGCGCGTCGTCATCGCCATGATGAAGCACGAGACGAACACCTTCTCGCCGGTGCCGACGCCGCTGTCGCGGTTCGGCAACGGCGGACCGTCCTGGGGTGCCGACGCGCTGGCGGCGTACGACGGCACCGCCACGCCAATGGCTGCGTTCATCGATCTTGCGCGCGCCGCCGGGGCGGAGATCGCCACTCCGGTCGCCGCCGAGGGCTGGCCCAGCGGCCCGGTCGAGGATGAGGCCTACGCCGTCCTCAGTGACGCCATAGCCGAGCAGGTCGACAAGGGGTGCGACCTGATCCTGCTCGATCTGCACGGCGCGATGGTGACCGAGAGCCTCGAGGACGGGGAAGGCGAGCTGGTCGCCCGGCTGCGGCGGCTGGCACCGGACACGCCGATGGCGGTGGCGCTCGATCTACACGGCAACCTGTCCGACAAGATCGTCGACAACGCCACCGTGGTGGCCGGCTTCAAGACCTATCCGCATACCGACATGTACGAGACCGGGCGACTGGCCGGCGGGATCGCCCTCTCGGACCTGCGCGGCGAATGCCGTCCGACGATGGCGTGGGGCAACCGCCCGATGCTGCCCCACATCATGCGCCAGGGCACCGACGAGGCGCCGATGCGCGGGCTGGTCGCCGCGGCGCGGCACGAAGAGGCGGGCGGCGCCCTGGCGGTATCGGTGTTTGGCGGCTTCCCCCACGCCGACGTGCGCGACGCCGGGCTAAGCGTCGTGGCGGTGACCGATGACGCGCCGGCCGAAGCCGAGCGGATCTGCACGGTGATCCTGGACCGGGCGTGGGCCGATCGCCACGATTTCGTCTACCGTAGCGAACCGGCGGCGGCCGCCGTCGCGCGGGCGGCGAGACTGCCGGATGGACCGGTCCTGTTGCTCGACCACTGCGACAACTGCGGCTCAGGCGGCACCCAGGACGTCATGACGGTGCTGGCCGAGATCCTGCGGCAGGGGCTCGACGACGTGGTCGCCTTCGCGATCCACGACCCGGCGGCCGTCGAGGCGATGGCGCGTGCCGGCGTCGGCGCCGAGGTGACGATCGACTTGGGCGGCAAGCTTGCCATGCCGGCGATCGGCCAAAGCGGCGAGCCGCTGACGGTGAACGGCAGGGTCCGGCTGTTGTCCGACGGCGAATTCGTCATCCGCGGGCCGATGTACACCGGGGTCAGGGTGGCCATGGGGCGCGCCGCGGTGCTGGACACCGGCAGGATCGAGATCGCGGTGATCGAGCGCCACCACGAGCCGTGGGATCTCGGCTGCCTGCGGAGCCTGGGCATCGAGCCGGCGGCCAAGCGCTTCATCATGCTGAAGTCGCGGGTCCATTGGCGCGCCGGGTTCTGGCCGGTGGTGCGCCACGTCGTGGAGTGCGCCGGCGTCGGCGTCACCACTTCGGACTATTCCCGGCTTCGTTTCGAGCGGCTGCGCCGGCCGATCTTCCCGCTCGATCCCGACGCCGGCCACTGACCCGTACCACTCACATCGGCCGCGCTCCGGATCGCGCCCGGGCGCCCCACCCGCGGCGTCGAAGCCTCTCGCCGAGGCGCCGCATCGCCCTCGGACCTTCTCCTGGCGGCTCGAACCGCCTGGACGCGACGCCGACCGCGGCCAGTGTGAGAAGTGCGGGCTGGCACCAGCGTTTGGAATAAGTGGCAACTTGGTGCGCTTGTGCAACGAAAACAGGCTGGTTAACCGGATGTTCGCAAAATTGCCTTCAAAATGGCGCGTAGGTGCTTGATTCACCGGATAAACGTTTTAAAGTGTGTTGAATCGGCAGTACAGTGAACGATTGCCGTCGCGGGACTATTGGTATGGCGACCATCATTGCGGCTCTGGTAATCGGACTGGCGGTGGGCCTTCTGGCCGTGGCCCGGCTTGTCGATCTGTTCGATCGCCGCAAGGGTACCGAAGAAAGCGCATAGCCGGCCGGTCCCCCGCCCGACGGGCATGCCATCGCGCCGGAGCGCCGAGTGCGGTGCCCACGCGACATCCCCTCATCTCCTGACCGCAGGCCGCGACGACGCCGTCCGGCGCGCCGGAGGGCGCGAGCGTGGTATCGTGGCCGGCGACGGGTAATACCAAGGATCGCTGATAGTGACCCATTTGACCGGGTTCCCTTGTCCGCTCGCCGCGTTGCGCTCCGCTTGCGGTGCGCAGGCACGGCGGCGCGAACCGCGCCTGACGAGCGGACAAGGGAACCCGGTCAAATGGATCACTATCAGCGATCCTTGGTGTTACCCGTCGCCGGCCACGATACCACGCTCGCGCCCTCCGGCGCGC
>JAZFQW010000397.1:0-2407 GCA_036445335.1 Alphaproteobacteria bacterium
ATTCTAGCCGTCACGTGTGTTTGTACCGGACCTCGCTGCCTGCTCCGGCGTCGCCCTGAGCGGGCGTCCACGCAAGGGATTGTCCGGGCGGCCGGTCGCGGGCTACTGTCCGGCACGCGACGGTTCCCGATCGGGACGAACAGGGAACGCGGTGCGGGCGGCGATTCACCGCCCAATGCCGCGGCTGCCCCCGCAACTGTAGGCGGCGAGCCGACGCCCTAACGCGCCACTGGGCAACCGGGAAGGCAGGGGTATCGGCGCGATGAAGCCGCGAGCCAGGAGACCTGCCGTCGCCACCGCCGGAGCGGAACCGCCGATCGGGGTTTATCGACGGTCCGGGAGCGACGGGGCGGCCGCCCCATCCCTCCCATCCTTCGCAACGGCATGGGCCGGCCCGCCGGCCAGCGGAAGGGTGCCATGTCGCGGTTCTCTCTCGATGCGTTGATGTTCCGCGCACGATCGTGCGACGGCGGTCGTGGGTCGCGCCGTGGCCACTGACCCGGTTTTGCAGGGCTCGACCCTTGTCCTCGGCGGCGCGCGGTCGGGCAAGAGCCGGCATGCCGAGGCGCTGGTGGAAAGCCAGCCGGGCGGATGCGTCTACCTCGCCACCGCCGACGCCGGGGATGCCGAGATGGCCGAGCGCATCCGCCGGCACCGGGCGCGCCGCGGGCCGCGCTGGCGGACCGAAGAGGTACCGCTGGATCTGGCCGGCGCGCTCGGCCGCTCAGCGGAGCCGGGGTGCGCGGTGCTGGTCGACTGCCTGACGCTGTGGCTGTCCAACCTGATCGCGGCCGGCCGCGATATCGATCGCGAAACGGCGGCGCTGGCCGACGCCCTGCCCGCGCTGCCCGGCCCGGTGGTGCTGGTGTCGAACGAGGTCGGGCAGGGCATCGTGCCGGACAACCCGCTGGCCCGCCGCTTTCGCGACCATGCCGGGCTGTTGCACCAGGCGGTCGCGACCGTCGTTCCGGCCGTCATTTTCATGGTCGCGGGGATGCCAGTGGCGGTCAAGCGGCCGCCACGAACGGAGTAGACGGATGCCTCAGAACGGCAAGGTTCCGGCGACCATCATCACCGGGTTCTTGGGTGCGGGAAAGACCAGCCTGGTCCGCCATCTGCTGACCCGCGCCGGCGAGCGGCGGCTGGCGGTGATCGTCAACGAGTTCGGCGAAGTCGGCATCGACGGCGAGATCCTCAGGTCCTGCGGCGTCGCTTCGTGCGGCGAGGACGATATCGTCGAGCTGGCCAACGGTTGCCTGTGCTGCACCGTCGCCGACGAATTCGTGCCGACCATCGAGACCCTGCTCGACCGGCCCGACCCGCCGGACCACATCGTCATCGAGACCTCGGGGCTGGCGCTGCCGAAGCCGTTGGTCAAGGCGTTCAACTGGCCCGACATCCGCACCCGCGTGACGGTCGACGGAGTGGTCGCGGTGATCGACGGCGCCGCGGTCGACGCGGGCCGGTTCGCCGCCGATCCCGCGGCGGTGGCGGCGCAGCGCGCGGCCGACGAGTCGCTGGACCACGACAGCCCGCTGGAGGAGTTGTTCGAGGATCAGCTCAACTGCGCCGACTTGGTGATCCTCAACAAGGCCGATCTGCTGGACGCCGCCGCGCTGGACCGGGTCGGCGCGGCGCTGCGGGCCGATCTGCGGCGCGAGGTCAAGCTGGTCAGTACCAGCCACGGCGCGGTCGACGCCGCCGTGCTGCTGGGTCTCGACGCCGCGGCCGAACACGACCTGGCGGCCCGACCGTCGCATCACGACGGCGCCGACGACCACGATCACGACGACTTCGTCAGCCTGGCGGTCGGGTTCGGCGAGATCGCGGCGCCGGCCGCGTTGATCGAGCGCCTGCACGGCCTGATCGCCGAGCACGAAATCCTGCGGGTCAAGGGCTTCGCGGCGGTCGCCGGCCGGCCCATGCGCCTGGTGGTCCAAGGCGTCGGCGGCCGCCTCACCAGCTATTTCGACCGCGACTGGCGGGCCGACGAGACGCGCCACGGACACCTGGTGGTGATCGGCCTGGCCGGGCTGGATACCGCCGCCGTCCGCGCCGCGCTGGCCGGATAGGCCGGTGCATCTGCTGGCGGCGCAGCCGGGCGGGGTGTCGGACGGGTCGGAGCCGATCGATCTGGGCCAGAGCCCCGGCGACATCGTCGTGCTGTCCGCCGCCGATAGCGAGCTTGCCAACCTCGCCCGCGCCCGCGCGTGGATGGACGCCGACTTTCCCTCGGTACGGCTAGCCAACCTGATGAACCTGGGACACAACCTGTCGGTCGACCTCTATGTCGACGGCGTGATCGCCGCGGCGCGGCTGGTGGTGGTGCGGCTTCTGGGCGGGGTCGGCTATTGGCCGTACGGCGTCGAGCAGGTCGTCGAGGCGTGTCGGCGGCAAGACATCCCGC
>JAZFQW010000398.1:0-2020 GCA_036445335.1 Alphaproteobacteria bacterium
GTGGCGGCCTCGCCGAGGCGGGCAGGTCCTACTTCGGCGGCTTCGCCTCGGGCGGCTACCGCGCCCGGCGGCGCCCGCCACTCATGATCGACGGCGAGGCCCAGCCGGTCGCGCGCCAGGCGCCGCCGCGGGGTGGTTTTGAAAGCGGCGAGCGCGTGTTCCACCAGAAGTTCGGCTACGGCACCGTGCGCGCCGCCGACGACAACAAGCTCGAGATCGCCTTCGACAAGGCCGGCACCAAGAAGGTGCTCGACAGTTTCGTCATTCGCGCCGACGCCCTATGAGCGTTGCCTGCTGGAAATACGAGCTCGCCGTGCCGGGGCCGGCGGCGTCGGCCTTCGCCGAGGCGCTGGCGCCATTGGCCGATGCGGTGAGCCTGCTCGACGTGTCGCCCTCCGGTGGCTGGCGTGTCCTCGCCTACGGCACCGGTGCCGCCGACGAGGCGGCGCTGGTCGCCGCCGTGGCCGGAGTCGCCCGCGCCGCCGGCCTGCCGCCGCCGCCGGGGGAACTGGTGTGGCTGCCCGCGGTGGATTGGCTGGCCGAGAACCGGGAGAGCTTCGCCCCCTTCCGCGTCGGCCGCTTCCACATCCACGATTCCCAGCACCCGGTCCCGGCGCCGGCGATCGAGATCGATGCGGCGACCGCCTTCGGCTCGGGCCTGCACGCCTCGACGCGCGGCTGCCTCATGGCCCTGGAGCGGCTGGCGCGGGCGCGATCTCGAGGGCCGGTCCTCGACCTGGGCTGCGGCAGCGGCATCCTCGCGGTCGCCGCCGCCAAATCGTTGCGCGCGCCCGTGCTCGCCGCCGACATCGACCCGGAGGCGGTACGCGTGACGCGGCTCAATGCACGCCACAACCGCGTGGCCGGGTTGGTGCGCGCGACGGTGAGCGACGGCTTCCGCGCCCGCGCCGTGGGCGAGGGCGCGCCGTATGCGCTCGTCCTCGCCAACATCCTGGCTCGACCGCTCAAGCGCATGGCGCCGGACCTGGCCCGCCACCTGGCGCCCGGCGGCGCGGTCGTCTTGTCCGGATTATTGCAGCAGCAGGAGCGCCAGGTGCTCGCCGCCCACCTGCCGCACGGGCTCGTCCTGGCGGCGCGCCGGCGCCTCAAGGGCTGGTCGACCCTGGTTCTGGCGAAGGCGAAACGGCCCCGCCGGAGTGGTCGGCGGGGCCGTCGTTCGTGCGCTGCGGTCGCGACTCAGGCGGTGTGCGGCCGGTTCTCGTCGCCGGCAGTGCCCAGGAACCGCTCGACTGCGCCGTCCAGATCGCCCGGGTTGACACCGATGTCCTCGAGGATGTTCGCGGGCATGCCCGCCAGCTGATTGCGCAGGCTGCGCCGCCGCGCCCATATGGCGACGGAACCCGCCAATCGGCGCGCCAGTACTGCCGCGGCAGAAAATGCTCGGCGCGCGAAGGCGCCGATCACGGCGCCGACGGCCTCCGATTGCAACTGGCGCGCGCGGTCTTCGATCGCGGCAAGGTCCAGGCGCGGTTGGCGCTCGGCGCCGGGATATTCGGGGATGGAGATTGGCGTCGACATGGCAACTCGTCCCTGGAGTTTAAGCGGGATTGGTGCGGGTTCCCCCACCAGCGCGCAGCCTATGACCCGATGCTTAAGATTGAATTGCGGGCCGCCCGCCGCGGCGGCCGGGCTTGCTTGCCCGCCTAGCCGCGCCTAGCTTCCATTCATGCCCAAGGACGCCTCCGACCCGGGCGACGCGGCGCTCGGCCGCGCCCTCGCCGCCGCCGGCAGCGCCTACGACCCGAAAGCCGTGCGCGCGCTGGTACGCGGCGTACTGGCCGCCCCGCCGGCCGCCGACCCACAGGCGTGGATGGCGCTGGTGGCGGCGGTGCCGGGGGAGAAGCTAAGGGCAGCCCTGGGTCGGATCCATGCCGCGCTGGCGGCGGAACGTGCGTCGGCGCCGCCGACGGCCGGCGAGCGCTTGGCGGCCTTGCGCGCCGAGCTCGCGGCGCGCGGCCTGGACGGTTTCATGGTGCCGCGCGCCGACGAGCACCAGGGG
>JAZFQW010000399.1:0-4299 GCA_036445335.1 Alphaproteobacteria bacterium
ATGGAACCGGTCGGCAAGGAAACCGCAGGTTTGCGGCCGCCAGGCCAGCCGGCACTGCGAGAACCCGTGGATCAGCAGGATGCCGGGCCAGCCCCTGACGCCGAATTCCTCGACATACAGCCGCACGCCCCCGGCCCCCTCGATATGACGACCCTGACGACGCCTCATGGCGGGTTCCCTTCTGCCGGCATGGACCGGCCGACACCATAGACCTAACCCGATCCGGCCGTCGGCAACCCGCATCCCTCACGCTGGCTACGATCCGCGAGGCTAGCCGGCACTTTTCACACTTACCGCGGTCTGCGTCGCGTCCGGGCAGCCGCCAGGCGAAGGCCGAAGAGCGTAGCAGCGCCACGGTCGAGACCTTCGACGCCGCGCGGCGCTCCTGCCCTGTCGGCGCGACAGCGCCGCGCAGACCGTGGCCGGTGTGAGAAGTGCGGACTAGACGGTCCGCGGCGAACTGGCGCGCGGTGTCGCGGATCATCGTCTGGTCTTCAGTTAGCAGCATCGTCGGTCGCCGGCGCGGCGAACGGCCGCTTGAAGGTGAAGGCCTGCGCGCCGGGGCCGTTTCGCTGCAGATGGTCGATCCGGCTCAGCCCCTCCGCCACCGTCGGCAGCGTGCCGGCCGGACTCCACCACAGCGCCAGATAGGCGGCGGAGTGCCGCTCGAACCAGTCGAGCCGCCGCGCCATCACCGGGGCATGCGCCGTGCGATAGACGAAGTCGGACAGCGCCTCGAACGACTCCCAGACCGACAGGTTGACGATCACAAGCGGATCGTCGGTGACCGGGATGGCGGTCGCGTTGCCGCTGTCGTCCTGCAGGCGCCAGACGAAGCCGGGGCTGCGGTCGGCCAGCGCGTTGATCTCGTCGAGCCGGGCCATGAACGGAGCCATCAGCGGGTCGTCGACCGGCGCCCGGGCGTGGCCGATGTTGATCTGGGCGAGATGATATCCGGTCATGACGTGCCTCACCACGGGATCGGCGTGCCGTCGTGGTCGAAGAAGCCACCGCTGTCGGCCGGACCGAGCCGGTCGATGACGGCGCGCATGCCCGCGGCGCTGTCGGCCGGGGCGACCGCTGCGGTGGGGCCGCCCATGTCGGTGCGGACCCAACCCGGGTGGAACAGCGCCACGGTGAAGCCCTCGGGCGCGAGTTCGGCCGCCAGGCCCTTCATCACCGAATTCACCGCCGCCTTCGAAGACCGGTAGGCATAGGCGCCGCCGGAGCTCTCGGCGATGCTGCCCATGCGGCTGGACACCGTGACGATCTTCTTCTGCGCGCCGGCGCGCAGATGGTTGAGGAACGCCTCGGTGACGCGCATGGGCCCCAGGGTGTTGACGGTCAGCACCGTCTGCCAGGCCGGATAGTCGAGCTCGCCGAGCACCGTCGACCGCGGCCCGTACACCCCGGCATTGTTGATCAGCAGGTCGATCGGCGTGCCGCCCAGCCGCTCCGCCAGGATCGCGACCGAGGCTGGATCGGCGACGTCCAGCGGCATCACCGCGACATGGCCCTCGAGCGCCAACAGCGATTCGGCCTTCGCCGGGTCGCGCAGGGTGGCCAGCACGGTCCAGCCGTCACCGCCGTACTGTCGGGCGAACTCGAGGCCGATGCCGCGGCCGGCGCCGGTGATCAGGATGGTCGGCATGATATTTCCCCAGTACCCACCATCATACCTATCATCCTCCTATGATGGTGGGTAGTCGAGGGGCAGCCATGAAGACGCATCGCGTCACGGTCCATCCGGAACGGGAGAAGCTGGCGCGCGCCGATCAGCTGGCCTGGAAGATCGCCGAAGTCGCCAAGGACCCGGTGGCGCTGGAACCGGCGGTCGTCGACATGATCGTCAACCGGCTGATCGACAACGCCGCCGTGGCGCTGGCGGCGATCAACCGTCGCCCGGTCGCCACGGCGCGGGCCCAGGCCCAGGCCCATCCGCGGGACGGCAGCGCCACGGTCTTCGGCCTGGCGAACGACCGGCGGTTCGGCGCGGAGTGGGCGGCCTGGGCCAACGGCACGGCCGTCCGCGAGCTCGATTTCCACGACACATTCCTGGCCGCCGATTATTCCCATCCCGGCGACAATATCCCGCCGCTCCTGGCGGTCGCCCAGCAATGCGGCGGCGACGGCGCGGCGCTGCTGCGCGGCATCGCGACGGGGTACGAGATCCAGGTCGACCTGGTGCGGGCGATCTGCCTGCACCGGCACAGGATCGACCATGTTGCCCATCTGGGCCCGTCGGTCGCTGCCGGCCTCGGCGCGCTGCTGGATCTGCCCGCCGAGGCGACCTACCAGGCGGTCAACCAGGCACTCCACGTCACCACCGCCACCCGGCAGTCGCGCAAGGGCGAGATATCGAGCTGGAAGGCGTTCGCGCCGGCCCACGCCGGCAAGATGGCGGTCGAGGCCGTCGACCGGGCGATGCGCGGCGAAGGCGCTCCGGCCCCGATCTACGAAGGCGAGGATTCGGTGATCGCCGGGATGCTGGACGGGCCCGGTGCGCTGTACGAGGTCCCGCTGCCGGTCCCGGGCGAGCCCAAGCGGGCGATCCTGGACACCTATACCAAGGCCCATTCGGCGGAGTATCAGAGCCAGGCGTTGATCGATCTCGCCGTCCTGGTGGGCGCCGAGATCGAGGAGATGACCGGCGGCGACTGGGACAAGGTGGCCGACGTGCTGCTGAAGACCAGCCACCACACCCATTACGTCATCGGCACCGGCTCGAACGACCCGCAGAAGTTCGACCCGGGCGCCTCGCGGGAGACGCTGGACCATTCGATCATGTACATCCTGGCGGTCGCCCTGCAGGACCGGCGCTGGCACCACGTCCGGTCCTACGAACCCGCCCGTGCGGCGCGCCCCGACACGGTCCGGCTGTGGCGCAAGATCCGGACGGTCGAGGCGCCCGAATGGACCCGCCGCTACCACAGCGTCGACCCGGACGAAAAGGCCTTCGGAGGCGAGCTGGTCGTCACCCTGGCCGACGGGACGAGCCTCACCCGGACGATCGCCGTGGCAGACGCCCACCCGCTGGGCGCCAGGCCGTTCGGCCGCGACGACTATATCGGCAAGTTCACGACCCTGACCGAGGGCATCGTCGCATCGGCCGAACAGGAGCGGTTCCTGGCGACCGTGCAGCGGCTGCCGGCGCTGGGCGCCGGGGAGCTGGGCGGGCTCAACGTGCAGCTGCCGCCGGACTCGCTGACCTCCAATCCAGCCAAGGGGATCTTCTGATGCTATTCACCAAGCTGAGCGCCGCCGACAAGCGCCGCGCGCTGCGCGAGCGGCTGGCGTCGCGGTCGATCGTGCGGGCGCCCGGCGCGTTCTCGCCGCTGGTCGCGATGGGGATCGAGCGCGCCGGCTTCGAGGCGGTCTACGTCTCGGGCGCCGTCCTGTCGGCCGACCTGGGCCTGCCCGACATCGGGCTGACCACGCTGAGCGAGGTCGCCTCCCGGGCCGAACAGATCGCCCGGGTGACCGACCTGCCGACGATCGTCGACTGCGACACCGGCTTCGGCGAGCCGATGAGCGCCGCCCGCACCGTGCGGCTGATGGAGGACCGCGGCCTCGCCGGCCTGCACCTGGAGGACCAGGTCAACCCGAAGCGGTGCGGCCATCTGGACGGCACGGCAGTCGTTCCGGCCGAACAGATGGCCCAGCGCATCAAGGCCGCCGTGGACGCCCGCCGCGACCCCAACCTGCTGATCATCGCCCGCACCGATGCCCACGCGATCGAGGGGCTGGACGCCATGCTGGCGCGCGCCGCCGTCTACGCCGCCGCGGGCGCGGACATGATCTTCGCCGAGGCCCTGTCGAACGAGGACGACTGGCGGCGGGCGCGGGCGGCGATCCCGGTGCCGCTGCTGGCCAACATGACCGAGTTCGGCAAGTCCGAACTGCTGAGCGCCGGGGAGCTGGAGGCGCTCGGCGTCGATCTGGTGATCTATCCGGTCACCGCGCTCAGGATCGCGATGGAGGCCACGCTCGACGCGCTCGGCCAGATCGCCGAGACCGGAACGCAACGGAACCTGGTGCCGCGGATGCAGCACCGGCGCGAGCTCTACGACCTGCTGCGTTACGAAGACTACAACAACTTCGACCAGGGACTGTTCGACTTCCGGGTCTAGCCCGCACTTCTCATACTGGCCGCGGCCTGCGTCGCGTCCGGGCGGTCCGAGCCGCCAGGAGAAGGCCGAATAGCGTAGCAACGCTACGGTCGAGGCCTCCGACGCAGCGGGCGGGCCGCCCGGGCGCGACCCGCAGGGCGGCGCTGTCCCGCCGACAGGGTGCGTCGTT
>JAZFQW010000400.1:0-2064 GCA_036445335.1 Alphaproteobacteria bacterium
CATCCTGCGGCGCTTCCTGAACTTGATCCAATGCACCCACCGGACCAATTTCTACCAGCCCGCCGCGGCTGGCCGGCCGAAGCCCTACCTGTCGCTCAAGCTCGATAGCGAGCGCGTCGACGAGCTGCCGTTGCCGCGGCCGTTTCGCGAGATCTTCGTCTATTCGCCGAGGGTCGAGGGGATTCATCTGCGCGGCGGCCGGGTTGCCCGGGGCGGCTTGCGTTGGTCCGACCGGCGGGAGGATTTCCGCACCGAGGTGCTCGGGTTGATGAAGGCGCAAATGGTCAAGAATACGGTCATCGTACCGGTCGGCTCGAAGGGCGGCTTCGTGCCGAAGCGGCTGCCGACCGACGGCGACCGCGAGGCCTGGATGCAGGAAGGCATCGCCTGCTACAAGATCTTCATTTCCGGTTTGCTGGATATCACCGATAACCTGGTCGGCGACGAACTGGTGGCGCCGGCGAACGTGATCCGCCACGACGGCCCGGCGCCCTACCTGGTGGTCGCCGCCGACAAGGGCACGGCGAGTTTTTCCGATATCGCCAACTCGGTCGCCGAGGATTACGACTTTTGGCTCGGCGATGCGTTTGCCTCCGGCGGCGCGGCCGGCTACGACCACAAGAAGATGGCGATCACCGCGTGCGGCGCCTGGGAATCGGTCAAGCGGCACTTCCGCGAGGTCGGCCACGACATCCAGAACGAGGATTTCACCGTGATCGGGTGCGGCGACATGTCCGGCGACGTGTTCGGCAACGGCATGCTGTTGAGCAAGCACATCAAGCTGGTCGCCGCCTTCGACCATCGCAACATCTTCATCGACCCGGATCCGGACCCGGCGACCAGCTGGACGGAACGCAAGCGGCTGTTCGACCTGCCCCGGTCGTCCTGGGAGGACTATGACGCCGCGCTGATCTCCGCGGGCGGCGGGGTGTTCAACCGGCGGGCCAAGTCGATCCCGATCAGCGCCGAGATGAAGCGGCTGCTCGACATTACGGAAGACCGCCTGGTGCCGAGCGATCTGCTGAGCGCGATGCTGCGCGCCGAGGTCGACCTGCTCTGGTTCGGCGGCATCGGCACCTACGTCAAGGCGTCCGACGAGCGCCAGGCGGAGGCCGGCGACCGGACCAACGACGGGCTTCGGGTCGACGGCCGGGAGTTGCGCGCGAAAGTGATCGGCGAGGGCGCCAATCTCGGCCTCACCCAGCGCGGCCGCATCGAGTATGGCCTGGCCGGCGGCCGGCTGAACACCGATTTCGTCGACAATTCGGGCGGCGTCGACTGCTCCGACCACGAGGTCAACATCAAGGTCCTGCTGAACACCGTGGTCGCCGACGGCGAAATGACCCGCAAGCAGCGCGACCGGTTGCTGGCCGAGATGACCGACGAGGTCGGACTGCTGGTGCTGCACGACAATTATTTGCAGACCCAGACCCTGACCATGGCGGAGAGCCAGGGGCCGGCGGCGGTCAGCGCCTTGTCGCGTTTCATGCGCAACCTGGAACGGGCCGGCCGGCTCAATCGCGAGGTCGAGTTCCTGCCCGACGACGAGGTGCTGGCGGACCGCCAAAACGCGGCGCTCGGCCTCGGCCGGCCGGAGCTTTCGGTGTTGCTCGCCTATGCCAAGATGGAGCTCTACGACGCGCTGCTGGATAGCGAGGTGCCGGACGAGCCGCACCTGGTTGCCGATCTGATCAAGTACTTCCCGCGGCCGGTGCGCAAGCGGTTCCGCGACGTCATCCCACGCCACCGGCTGCATCGCGAGATCATCGCCACGATTCTCTCCAACGCCGTGATCAACCGGGGCGGTATCACCTTCGTCAGCGACCTCCAGGAAGAGACCGATGCCGCCGCCGATGAGATCGCCCGCGCCTTCGTGGTCGCGCGCGAGACCTTCGACCTCCGGCCGGTCTGGATCGGCATCCAGTCGCTCGACAACGAGGTACCGGCGGCGACCCAGGTGCAGATGAATATGATGACCCAGGACCTGCTGCACCGCGCCGCCAGTTGGTTCCTGCGCAACTCCACCTCGCCGCTCGCGATCGTCGCGACGGTGCAGGACTTTGC
>JAZFQW010000401.1:0-2115 GCA_036445335.1 Alphaproteobacteria bacterium
GATGCGCATTCTTTACGTCGAAGACGATGACACCATGGCCATGACGGTCCAGCGGATGCTCGAGAACGCCGGGCATGTGTGCGACCGCGCGGCGCTGGGCAGGCATGCCGTGAAGCTTGGCAGCCACTACGAGTACGACGTCATCCTGCTCGACATCATGCTGCCGGATCTCGACGGTTATGAGGTGGCACAGCGCTTGCGCGCGGGCGGCGTGCTGACACCGGTGGTGATCCAGTCGGGCCTGGTGGAGCGGTTGAATGTCCGCGACGGCCTGGGCTTCGGGGTTGAAGACTACCTGGTCAAGCCGTTCAATCGGGCGGAACTGCTGGCCAAGATCGATGAAGCGGTCGCGCGGGCGGGGTCCGGCCCGATCGGCGAGACGCACGTCAACGACGGAACCAGTGGCCAGGTCCTCGTCGGGTCGACCGGCAGCGAAACCCACGGCTGCACCATCGTCAGCCTGTCGGAGCGCGGCGCGGCCATCGAGCTCGACGGCGGCCTCAAGATCCCGCCGAGCTTCGTTCTGCGGTCCGCGACCGGGCAGACCCATCGCTGCGAGACCTGCTGGTCGTTCCGCAACAAGGTCGGCGCCATCTTTGTCTGATCTGCCGGGGGGCGGCGCGGACGCCGCCGCGCTGGATGATTGCGGTCCGGACGGGCGGACTGCTAAACCGGCGCCGCACCGCCCGCATCAGCCGAACGAGGGCCATCCCCGCTTGCTGCGATCGCTGTACGACTGGACCATGGGCCTGGCCGGCCACCGCCATGCCACCTGGGGTTTGGCGCTGGTCTCCTTCGTGGAGAGCTCGGTCTTTCCGATCCCGCCCGATCTGCTGTTGATGCCGATGGTGCTGGCGGCGCGCGAGCGCGCCTGGCGGATCGCCGCCGTGTGCACCGCCGCGTCGGTGCTGGGTGGCGCCGTGGGCTACGCCATCGGGTTCTTCCTGTTCGCCGCCGTCGGCGAGCCGCTGCTGGCGTTCTACGGCTACGACGAGGACTTCGCGCGGTTCCAGGGGATGTACAACGAGCATGGCGGCTGGATCGTGTTCGGCGCCGGCCTGACGCCGTTCCCTTACAAGGTGATCACCATCACCAGCGGCGTCACCCACCTCGACGTCGTTACCTTCATCGTCGCCTCGCTGCTGGCGCGGGGCGCCCGGTTCTTTCTTGTCACCGCGCTGCTGTGGTATTTCGGAGCGGCGATCCGCGCCTTCATCGAGCGCTGGCTGGGCCTGTTGACCGTGCTGTTCTTCGCCCTGCTGCTGGGCGGCTTCATCGCAATCCGCTACGTGTTCTGAAGCCCGCCGTCGGAGCACAGAGTCTCGCCATCGCCGTCCGGTCGCGGGGCTCGATGCCGAACCGGCGCTCGCGCCGGGCCGGCGCTTCGGCTATATCCAGGCCATGGACCGCGGACTCACCGAATTCCTGATCGGACGGGCGCCTTGGCTGCTGTTGCTGGCCAGCGTCGCCGTGCTGGGCGCCGCGCTGGGTTCGCAATACATCGGCGGGCTGCAGCCTTGCGTGCTGTGCCTGTATCAGCGCTGGCCCTATGTCGCGGTGATCGTCCTGTGCGCCGGCGCCCTGGCCCTTCGCGGGCGCGGCATGGCCGGCGCCGCACTGATCGGAGTCGGCGGGCTGGCGTTGCTGGCCGGCGCCGGCATCGCCGCCTTCCATGTCGGGGTCGAACAGCATTGGTGGCAGGGCACACCGGCGTGCGGCGGCGGCGTGGAGCTGTCCCGGGGCAGCGTCGACGAGCTGCGCGAACGGCTGCTGGCGGCACCGGTGGTACGCTGCGACCAGGTCGCCTGGTCGCTGTTCGGCATCTCGATGGCCGGCTACAACTTGGCTGTATCGCTGGCGCTGGGCGCGGCCGCTCTGTACGCCGCCGCCCGTCTGACGGGGCGCCGCCGGTCATGACGGGACGCGACGGCACCACCGGTCGACGGTCCGGCCGCGGCGCGCTGCCCGGTCAGCCGACCGGCCGCGCCCTGATCGACCGGATCGTCCGCGTCGACCACGCCGGCGAATACGGCGCCAAACGCATCTATGAGGGACAGCTGGCGGTGCTGGGCGACGACCCCGAGGCCGGGCCGGCGCTGCGCCGCATGGCCGAGC
>JAZFQW010000402.1:0-3790 GCA_036445335.1 Alphaproteobacteria bacterium
GTTGTCGTCGCGACGGCCATGGCGCAGCCGAATTTATCGTATCGATACGAAAATAGGTTCGGTCGATTTAATTAAAGGTTTTTTTGTTGCCATTTGTGGATTTGGACGGTAAATCCGGAACGATACAAGACCTACGGAATAGGGCCCGCGGGCGGCGCGGAGCGATGCAAGGGGTCGAGACATGCGACGGTTTCCGGACGGGTTCCTGTGGGGGGCGGCAGCGTCGGCCTACCAGACCGAGGGCGCGGTCGGCGTCGACGGGCGCGGGACCAGCGTCTGGGACACGTTCAGCCATACGCCGGGGCGCACCCGCAACGGCGACACCGGCGACGTCGCCTGCGACCACTACCACCGCTATCCCGAGGATGTCGCGCTGCTTCGCCGGCTGGGGGTCGGCGCCTACCGGTTCTCGACCGCTTGGCCGCGCATCTTCTCGCACGGCCGCGGCGCCGCCAACGCGGCGGGGCTGGCGTTCTACGACCGGCTGGTCGACGCCCTGCTGGGCGCAGGCATCGCCCCGTGGGTCTGCCTGCACCACTGGGACCTGCCGCAGGCGCTGGAGGACGCCGGCGGCTGGCGCAACCGCGACGTGGCCTACTGGTTCGCCGACTACGCCGATGCGGTGATGCGGCGGCTGGGCGACCGGGTGCGCCGCGTCGCGCCGATCAACGAGCCCAACGTCGTCCCGTGGGTGGCGTACGACGCCGGCCTTCACGCCCCCGGCGCGCGGTCGCGGGCCGACACTCTGGCCGCAGTCCACCACCTCAACCTCGCCCATGGCCTGGCGGTCCAGGCGGTCCGGGCGGTCGACCCGGCGATCCGCCAGGGCCTGATCATCTCGCTGGGTCCGGTGCATCCGGCGCGGCCCGACGCCGACCACGAGGCGGCGGCGGAGATGGTGGATTGCCTGTGGCGGCGGGTGATGTGCGACCCGGTGATGCTGGGCCGCTATCCGCCACCGCTGGCCGACGCGCTGGAGCCGCTGGTCCGCGCGGGCGACATGGCGACGATCTCGGCGCCGATCGATTACTTCGGTCTCAACCACTACAACCGTATGTACGCCGCGCCCGATCCGGACCGCATCTTCGGGGTCGCCGACGTGGCACCGCCGCCGGGCACGCCGACCACGGCGACGGGCTGGCAGATCGACCCGTCGGCGCTGGTCGAGCAGCTCGACGACCTGCGCGCGCGCTACGGCGACCTGCCGCCGATCTACATCACCGAGAACGGCGCGGCGTTCGACGACGTCGTCGGCGCCGACGGCACGGTCGACGATGGCGACCGCATCGCCTTCCTCGACGGCTACCTGGACGCGGTGCTGGACGGGATCGACCGCGGGTTCGATGTTCGCGGCTACTTCGTGTGGTCGCTGATGGACAATTTCGAATGGGCGGAGGGCTATTCCAAGCGGTTCGGCCTAGTGCGGGTCGACTTCGACACCCTGGAGCGCACGCCCAAGGCGTCATTCGATCATTTCGCCCGGATCATCGGCCGCAACGCGGCGGCGCCGGTCGCGGCCCGCGCCGCCGGTTGAGGGCCGGCGATGGCGCGGCCGACGCTGAAGACCCTGGCGCGCCACCTCGACCTGTCGGTCACCACGGTGTCGCGTGCCCTGAAGGACGGGCCCGAGGTGCGCCCGGATACGATCGCCCGGGTCAAGGCCGCGGCCAGCGACCTCGGCTACGTGCCCGACCTCAAGGGCCTCAAGCTGCGCACCGGCCGGACCTACACGGTCTACGCCATGCTGGCGGCGCCGCGCGCCGACGAGGTCGGCGACGCCGGGTCGGTCGCGCTGATGCACGGCATCCACGAGACCCTCGACGGCGGCCCCTACAGCCTGACCGCGATCCCGCTGCTGCCGGGGATGGACGACTTGGCGGCGGTGCGCCGCGTGGTCGACGGCCGGCTCGCCGACGGCGTCATCCTCGACCTCACCCGCCCCCAGGACCTCAGGGTCAAGGTGCTGCTGGAACACGACGTGCCGCTGGTGACCTTCGGCCGCACCGAGCTGTTCTCGCCGCACCCCTATTTCGACATCGACAACGAACACGCCGCCCACCAGGCGACGTCGTTCCTGGCCGGCAGGGGCCACCGGCGGATCGCGCTGATCGACCCCAGGCTGGAGTACCTGTTCGCCCGCCAGCGCCGCGCCGGCTACCGCCGCGCGCTCGCCGAGGTGGGGCTCGAGTTCGACGAGTCGCTGGTCTCCAACCGCGACCTCGGCGCCGCGGAAAGCCGCCGGGCGGTGCTGGTGATATGCGGCCGCGACCGGCCGCCGACCGGCTTCGTTTGCGCCAACGAGGTCTCGACGCTGGGCGTGCTGGCCGGGCTGCGCGACGCCGGCCTGCGGGTCGGCGCCGACGTCGACGTGGTCAGCCGCGACGGCACCATGCTGACCGACTATCTGACGCCGCCAATCAGCACCTGCTATTACTCACTGCACGAGGTCGGCCAACGCCTCGCCACCACCCTGCTGCGCCGCATCGACGGCGAACCCCCCGACGCGCTGCAGCAGGTGGTGCAGACGACCCTGATCGAGCGGGGGTGAGGCTGGGCTGACGGCACCTCCGGCAGCGCGCAGACCGTGGCCTGCGTGAGAAATGCGGGCTAGATCCACCTCCTCACCCGCGCCGTGGCCTGCGTGAGAAATGCGGGCTAGATCCACCTCCTCACCCGCGCCGTGTAGGCGCGGTAGGCGTCGCCGAACTTGCGCTCCAGATAGGCCTCCTCGCGCGCCACGACGCCATAGCGGATCACCAGGTAGAACGGCACCAGCGTCGACAAGACCCACAGGCTATCGAGGGCGATGGCGACGCCGACGGTGCCGATGTGCGCGCTCAGATAGATGGGATTGCGGGAGAATGCGAACACACCCGTGTCAACGATCACCGCGGTCGGGGTGTGCGTCTGGACCTCGGTTCCCGCGCCGCGAAACTGCTTGATGGCGAGAGCGGCGAGGGCAAACCCGGCGAGCCAAACGCCGCTGCCTACCCAGACCACTGGGAAGCCCGCGGGCATGAACGACGGCAGCGGGACCAGGAAATCGAGCCCAATGCCGGCGGCGACGAGCAAAACCCAAAGGACGGGTGGGCGGACAACCCATTGGCGTGGTCGGACGAAGACTGGTCGGCGGTGGTGTTCCGCCGCGGGGAAGCCTGAGTCATGACGGTCTCGGTTACCTCACGTCACCTGGGATTGATGATGGTCGGATGCCAGACGTCCCATGGCCAGTTTCAAGTTCGCGAGCTGAGATGAATCGCTCTTCTTCATGGCGAGGACGATGACGGGATGAATCAGCGTGCAGAACCCTGTGGCATTGCACACGGCCTTGAGAGTGACTTCAGTGCCGTCGCCGGCTGGAGTCGCGGAGTAGGTGTAGGTGGCCGTCACGCCGCCCTGCGTGGATGTCAGGGCGATCCGCTTGCCGGGGTCCAGGGCCGTCACCCGCGTCTCACGCTGCTTGCCCCGCGCCATGAAGCGGAACCGGGTTCCGATCTCCAGGGGACCCTGGGTGACCTGGGTGAAGTCCGCGATGCCCGTCATCCATTCCGAGGCGTTGTCGAAATCCGTGAGGCAGGCCCAGACGCCCTGGGGTGCATGGTCGAGCGACTCAATCACCTTGAAGCCATCCGCCATTCACACCCCTCCTTCAATCCCGTTGCCATCCATGGGACCCTTTGGCGGGGACGGCACCTGTCCCGCCGGCAATGATCGGTCGGGCGGTCATGTTAGTTGAAACGACAATGAACCTGAACCCGGCAGGCGCCGACCCGTTCTCAGACCGGTCGGT
>JAZFQW010000403.1:0-2816 GCA_036445335.1 Alphaproteobacteria bacterium
GGCCAGGACGGCGTCGACGTGAAGCGCCGGATCGGTGCGGTCGTCCCATTCGCGCGCCAGCGGCGATAAATAAAATCAAATCAAGATCCAGTCACTCGCAAATGGTGCGTTAAAGGAATCTTAAGTCGCGCAAATGATAGTCACGCAAACGGCAATTTCGGGGGAAATCGCTATGCGACTATTGAAAAGATGCCTGTTCGTGCTTGCCGGATGCGCCGCTCTGACGGCCTGCTCCTCGGCCAGCAACCATCTCGCCGACGTCCAGGACCGCGACGGCGAACAGATGACCGTGGGCACGGTGCAGCGCGAGATCCGGGTCGGCATGTCCAGCGCCGAGGTGGCCGAGGTCCTGGGCTCGCCGAACGTCGTCACCACCGACGAGGAGCGCCGGGAGGTGTGGATCTATGACCGCATCTCCACCCAGACCGCCTATTCGACCAGCGAGGGTGGCATGTCGGCGCTGATCTTTGCACCGGTGCAGGCGCTCGGCGGCTTCCTCGGCAGCGCCCTTCTGGGCGGCGCCGCGACCGGCAACTTCGACGTCGCCGACGGGGCGGAGTCGACGTCGCAGAAGACCCTGACGGTCATCATCAAGTTCGACGACGCCGGCCTGGTCCGCGACTTCGCCTACCACACCTCGCGGTTCTAGGGCGCCAGCATGGCCCGCCCGTCCCTGGCCCGCATGGCGTGCGTCGTGCTGATGGCCACGGCGGTGGCGGCGTGCGTCGATACCGATACTATCCCGCGGGAGGCGCTTGAGCTGGCGCCCGAGAGTCTGGCGCGGCGGCAGCTGCAGACGCGGGTGTTCGACACCGCCGACGAGGCCCACATGCTGGCGGCGTCGGCCGGGCTGCTGCAGGACCTCGGATTCACCATCGCGGAAAGCGAGACCGACCTGGGCGTCATCGTCGCGTCGAAGCGGCGGGACGCCAGGGAGGTGAACCAGATGGTGGCGGCGTCGCTGTACAAGCTGACCTACGTCTTCCTGACCTTCGGCCTGTATTGGGGCGCCGACATGGCCATCGACAACTGGCAGGAGATCCAGGTCTCCCTGGTGACCATGCCGTCCGGCGAACGCGGCGGGCGCATGGCCGTGCGCATCACCTTCCAGCGCGTCGTGTCTGGGACACCGAAAACGAGATATCGCGGCGGGAGACCATCGAGGACCAGGCGATCTACCAGGCGTTCTTCGACTCATTGTCGCAGTCGGTATTTCTCGAAGCCCACAGGATCTAGGACTCACAGAGCATGAAAAGAACGCTGTTCGTCGTGGCCGTCGCCCTGCTGGCCGCCGCCTGCCAGGTCGATTCCCGCGACCAGGTGCTGGCCTCGACCCAGAGTCAGGTCGCCCTGCGGTCGATCCAGACCCGGGCCTTCGACACCAACGACAAGCACACCACGCTGCGTAGCGTCATCTCCACGCTGCAGGACCTGGGCTTCGTGATCAACGAGGCCGACGACGTGCTGGGCTCGATCAGCGCCACCAAGCTCGACAACTACGATCTCAGGATGACGGTGACCGTGCGGCCGCGCGGCGACACCCAGATGCTGGTGCGCGCCAACGCCCAGTACAACGCCGAGGCGGTGGAGGACCCGCTGCCCTACCAGCGCTTCTTCACGTCGCTGGAGCGGTCGATGTTCCTGACCGCCCAGCACGTCGACTGACCGTTCGGGCGCGGCGGCACCGTCATGCGCGGCGGTGCCAG
Organism: Alphaproteobacteria bacterium; assembly: GCA_036445335.1. Lineage (GTDB taxonomy): Bacteria > Pseudomonadota > Alphaproteobacteria > DSM-16000 > Inquilinaceae > JAZFQW01. The sequence goes on from JAZFQW010000403.1 coordinate 1,707, forward strand.
GCGAGCGCCGTCGCCAGGATCGTCGGCAGGTCCGACAGCGTCGGTTTCCAGTCCAGCTCACGCATCGCCAGCGACGGATCGGCGACCAGCTCCGGCGGATCGCCGGCGCGCCGCGCGGCGTCCTCGTGCGGCACCGGCGATCCGGCGGCGGCCTCCGCCGCCGCCAGGATCTGCCGCACCGAATAGCCCTGTCCGGTGCCCAGATTGGCGGCCAGGCTGGAGCCGCCGTCGAGCAGCCGTTGCAGCGCCAGCACGTGCGCCTCGGCCAGGTCGGTGACGTGGATGTAGTCGCGCACGGCGGTGCCGTCCGGCGTGGCGTAGTCGGTGCCGAACACCTTGACCGGCGGCCGCCGGCCCAGCACCGCCTCCAGGACCAGCGGCACCAGATGGGTCTCCGGGTCGTGCGCCTCGCCGGTCTCGCCGTCGGGGTCGGCGCCGGCGGCGTTGAAATAGCGCAGCGCCGCCCAGCCGAAGCCGTGGGCCTCGCCGTACCATCTGAGCGCCCGTTCCACCGCCAGCTTGGTCTCGCCGTAGGGGTTGACCGGGACCTGCGGATGGTCCTCGGGGATCGGCACCTGGCTCGGCGTGCCGTAGGTCGCCGCGCTGGACGAAAACACCACGGCGCGCACCTCGGCCGCGACCGCCGCATCGAGCAGGCCGAGCGTGTTGACGACGTTGTTGGCGTAGTACTCGCCCGGCCTGGCCACCGATTCGCCGACCTCGATGGACGCGGCGAAATGCATGACCGCGGCGACGTTCTCGGCCGCCAACAGCGCCGGCAGGGCCGCGCGGTCGGCCAGGTCCAGCTCGATCAGCCTGCCCCAGCGAACCGCCTCGCGGTGGCCGGAGGCGAGGCTGTCGACGGTGACCGGATCGAACCCGGCGCGGGCCAGCGCCTTGCAGGCATGCGACCCGATATAGCCGGCGCCGCCGGCGACCAGGACCTTCATCGATTCAGTCTCCAGTTCCGCGAGCCAAGTATTATACGCGATTTCCGAACCGCCTGAACTTGCGCTGGCTCCCTCGGACAAGCCCGCACTTCTCACGCTGGCCGTAGTCTGCGTCGCGTCCGGGCGGTCCGAGCCGCCAGGAGAAGGCCGAAGAGCGTGG
>JAZFQW010000404.1:0-2337 GCA_036445335.1 Alphaproteobacteria bacterium
GCGGCAGTCGAGACAGTGACAAAGGCCGACCCGGTATGGGAGTCCCGACGCCACAATTCGGACGTTGCCGCACAGGCAACCGCCGGTGAATCGGTCCATGCTGCGTCTCCTCTAAAATCAAGCGGTCTTGATAGCAGTCGGGCCTGGCGTGCGAAGATCAGGTCATGCCGTCAATAATTACACACCCTGGTGCCAGTCGCTCGAATCCAACGATTGGCCAGGACCCTATGGGCCGTTGCCGGTCCCGGCGGTGACCCGGTCCAGGAACGCCAGCACCCGGGCGGGGGCGGTCGCCGCCGTCTGCTCGGCGACGGGGGCGTCCCAGTACTCCGACCGGGGCAGGCATTCCTCCAGGTACCGGGCCGCCGAGGTCGCGTGCGCGGCGTCGCGGCCCGGCACGATCAGGGCGGGGATGTCCAGTCGCATCAGGTCCTCCGGCTCGGCCCCCGGCGCGGTATCGCGGTCCAGTAGGGTCCGGGCCATGCCGGCGACCAGGACCTTGTATCGATCCACGTCCTGCCTTGCATAGGCCTCGGCGAAGGCCGGGTCGTGCCGGATGACCGAGGCCCAGGGCCCGCCCCGCGGGTCCTGGCCGAAGCCCTTGTCGCCGCCGGTGACCAGCGCGACCACCTGCTCCAGCCCGTGCTGGTCGACATACGCCAGGTGCCGCGCGAACCGCAGATGGCCGTTGATCCGGTACCTGGCGCCGCCTACCGGCCAGTACAGCACCATGCTCAGCGTCGCATCCGGATGGGCGACGGCGAACGCCACGACCGGGCTGCACCCCATGCAGCCGCCCATCAGGTGGGCCCGCTCGATCTTCAGATGGTCCAGCAGTCCCCTGCCCTGCGCCACGTAATGGTCCCACGTGACCCGCTCGACCCGGCCGCCGGAACGGCCGGTCTCGCGCCGGTCGAAGACGATGCAGGTGTATTTCTCCGGCAGGTGGTCCAAGAGCTTGATGCGGCCGTACACGCCGAGCGTGGTCCATGTCTCCAGCGTCGCGTCGAAACCGCCCGGCGCATACATCAGCAGCGGCGGACCGGCGCCCAGCACCCGGTAGCGTGTCGCGATCCCGTCTATGACCGCGGTTGGCATGGCCGGTCGGGCGGTGGTTCGGCCGGCGCGGCGCCCTTGATCTGGCGCCCGGCGCGCACGTCGTCGGCGTAGGCGGTGATGGCGTCCAGCGTGATCCGCGCGACGTTGGCGTAGGCCTCGGCTTCGGACTCCAGCGCCGCCGCGGCGTAGCCGATGGCGGCGTGCGCCATGCGCATCCGCCCGTCCAGCCACGGACCGCCGCCGAACCCGCCGACCACCGGGATGGCGACGGCGGCCACGGCCTCGGGCCCGACCACCGGCCCGGAGTTGGTGAAGTCGAGCAGCGCGGCGCCGGCGCCTTCCAACGCCTTCGCCTGCGCCACCAGCGTGTCCTTCAGCTCCGCCGGCACCCGCGCCGCGGCCGTCGACATCGCGCCGTAGTCCACGCCGTAGTGCAGCGCGGTCTGCGGCGTGATCCCGAACTGCGCGAACACCGGGATGCCGGCGCGGGCGATGGCCGACACCGCCTCGGGGAAGTCGGCCGCGCCGTCCAGCTTGACGATGTCCGCCCCCGCCTCCTTGACCAGGCGGATGGCGGCGCGCACCGCGCTGTCGGTACCCTCCTGCAGCGGACCGAACGGGAAGTCGCAGCTGACCAGCGCCCGCGTCACGCCGCGGCGGACCGCCCGGCAGACCAGGACCATCTGGTCCATCGTGACCTCAAGCGGATTGCGCTGGCCCCACAGATTGATGCCCACCGTGTCGCCGACGGAGACGATCTCGACCCCGGCGCGGTCGACGATCCGCGCGATCTGGGTGTCCCAGGCGACGACGCCGACGATCTTTCGCCCATCGCGCTTCATCCGTTGCAGCGCGGGAATGGTGACTCTGGCGTCCGTGCTCACCCTCTTGCCCATGCGCTTGCGTCCGGTCGGGGCCGGCCGTGCCGGGCGGCGCGGCTCCGGGTCCCCTGGCCCCCGCCGCCTTCTTACAGGGCCGCCTTGTTCATCGTCAACGCGATCAACGACCATGCGAACTTGCCGCCGCGTCATCAAGGCGCGCGGACGCCGCGCCGAGGCAACGGTCCGACGCGATTCCGGTCGTTCCCGGCACCCACCAAGTCAGCGCGCGGCGGGTGACGTCGACCCCATCACCGGGGCCCCGGACCGCGTCGCCACTTGCGCATGTCGCTTCACCGGGTTCTCGAGATCGTCAAGCGTGATCAACTTCCGCAGAGGGTCATCTTTGCCCGTCCGGGCCACGGCCGACGGAAGTCCGCAATCAGAGGCGAAGCCGAAG
>JAZFQW010000405.1:0-5262 GCA_036445335.1 Alphaproteobacteria bacterium
AGCTACACCGACGTCTACGACCGGTTCGGCCTGCTGGGGCCGCGGTCGCTGTTCGGGCATTGCATCCACCTGGAGGAGTCCGAGCGGGCGCGGCTGAGCGAGACCGCCTCGGTCGTCGTGTTCTGTCCGACATCCAACCTGTTCATCGGCAGCGGGCTGTTCGACCTGGAGCGGGCGCGCGATCCGCGCCATCCGCAGCGCGTCGGCATCGCCACCGACGTCGGCGGCGGCACCAGCTATTCGATGCTGCGCACGGCGGGCGAGGCGTACAAGGTGCTGCAGTTGCGCGGCCAGAACTTGCCGGCGCTGCAGGCGTTCTACATGCTGACCCTGGGCAACGCCCGCGCCCTCGAGCTCGACCGCCACATCGGCGCGCTGGAGGCCGGGCGCGACGCCGACATCGCCGTCCTCGACGCGCGGGCGACGCCGGACATGGCGCATCGCATGGAGACGATCGACGGCGACCTGGCCGCGGAGTTGTTCGTGCTGATGACGCTGGGCGACGATCGCGCCGTCCGCGCGACCTACATCGCCGGCGAGCGCGTGCACGGGTGACGGGGCGCAGAAGGCTTCGGATCGGCATTGGGAATCGGTCCAGGACCGGGCGCACCGGTCCCGCCGGTCAGTTTACCAGGACCGCGCGGAAGTCGTTGACGTTGGTGCGGGTCGGGCCGGTGACGACGGCGTCGCCCAGGCGCTCGAAGAAGCCGCCGGCGTCGTTGTCGGCGAGATGCGCCGCGCCATCGACGCTCCGCTCGGCGGCACGGGCGAGGGTATCCGGGCCGACGATTGCGCCGGCGACGTCGGCGCCGTCCGACCCGGGGGCGCCGTCGGCGCCGTCGGTGTCGCAGGCGATCGCGGCGACGCGCGGATCGCCGCCCAACGCCAGGGCCAAGGCCAGGGCGTATTCGCGGTTGGGTCCGCCACGGCCAGTGCCTGTGATCGTGACCGTCAGCTCGCCGCCCGACAGGATCGCGACCGGTGCGCCCGACCGCGCCTGGTCCAGCGCGCGAGCGGCGTGGTCCGCGGCGACCGCGCGCGCCTCGCCCTCCAGCGCGTCGCCCAGGACGACCGGGCGATAGCCCGCCGCCTCGGCCTCGCGCGCGGCCGCCGCCAGCATGCCGGCGGGCCGGGCGATCAGGTGATAGGTCGCGGTGGCAAGACGCGGGTCGCCGGGCTTGAGGGATTCCTCGGCGGCCTCCGACAGGTGCCGGGCCACCGCTTCGGTCGGCGCGATGCGGTATTTCGCGACGATCGCCGTCGCGTCCGCGAAGGTCGTCGAATCGGCGACGGTCGGCCCGCAGGCGATCGCGGCGGGATCGTCGCCGGCCACGTCGGATATCGCCAGGGTGACGATCGGCGCGGGGTGGGCGGCGGCGGCAAGGCGGCCGCCCTTGACCGACGACAGGTGCCGGCGGATGACGTTGATCTCGTGGATCGTCGCGCCGCTGGCCAGCAGCGCCTTGGTCAGCGCCTGCTTGTCGGCGAGTGAGACGCCCGGCGCGGGCGCCGCCATCAGCGCCGAGCCGCCGCCCGACAGCAGGAACAGCAGCAGATCGTCGGGCCCGGCGTCGCGCGCCAGCGCGATCATGCGCCGCGCCGCCGCCTCGCCGGCGGCGTCGGGCACCGGGTGGGCCGCCTCCAGGACCTCGATGCGCTCGGTCGGCACGCCGTAGCCGTAACGGGTGACGACCGCGCCGGACAGCGGGCCGTCCCAATGGTCCTCGACCGCTCTGGCCATCGCCGCGGCAGCCTTGCCGGCGCCGATGACGATCAGCCGTCCCTTGGGCGCCGCCGGCAGGTGTGCCGGCACGCAGATCTCCGGCCGCGCCGTCGCGACGGCGGTCTCGAACAGGCGCATCAGCAGCGCGCGCCGGCCGGGATCGTCAGGTGGAGTCGATAGCGTCCCGTGCGTTGCCGTCGCCATGCCTGCTCTCCATCCGCCCGACGGACCCGCTGAGGCCATCCGGGCACATTAGTTCATGGCCTCAGGCTCAAAGTCGTAGGCCGATCACTCGATCCATCTCGGGTCGCGGTTTACTCGTCGCCGGCGACGGCATGGTTGGCCATCACCTCAAGGGCCCGGACCATGCCCGAGTGGTCCCAGCCGGCCCCGCCATGGGCGCTGCACGCGTTGAACAGCTCCTGCGCCGTCGCCGTGTTGGGCAGGCTGACGCCAAGCGCCTTCGCCCCCTGCAGAGCGAGGTTGAGGTCCTTCTGGTGCAGCTCGATGCGGAAGCCCGGATCGAATGTGCGCTTGATCATGCGTTCGCCATGGATCTCGAGGATGCGCGACGAGGCGAGGCCGCCCATCAGCGCCTGCCGCACCCTGGCCGGGTCGGCGCCGGCCTTCGACGCGAACACCAGCGCCTCCGCCACCGCCTCGATGGTCAGGGCGACGACGATCTGGTTGGCGACCTTGGTAGTCTGTCCGACGCTGTTGCCGCCGACCAGTGTGACGTTCTTGCCCATCAAGTCGAACAGCGGCTTCGCCCGCTCGAACGCCGCCTCGGAGCCGCCGACCATGATGGTCAGCGACGCCGCCTTGGCGCCGACCTCGCCGCCGGACACCGGCGCGTCGAGATACTCGCAGCCGAGGTCGTTGATCCGCTTCGCGAAGTCCTTGGTCTCGATCGGCGAGATCGAGCTCATGTCGATGACCAGATTGCCCTGCGACAGGCCCGCCGCGACACCACCCTCGCCGAACAGCGCGGCGGCGACGTGCGGCGTGTCGGGGACCATCGTGATGATGATGTCCGCCTGCTCGGCGACCACCGTGCTCGACGCGCACGCGGTCGCGCCGCCGTTGATCAGCTCCGGCGGCAAGGCGCCGATATCGTAGATGAAGAGCTGATGGCCGCCGTCGTGCAGGTGCTTGGCCATGGGCCGCCCCATGATCCCAAGACCGATGAATCCAACGTTCGTCATGTTGTCGTTTCCTTTTCTCTAAGTCGGTCAGGCAGCCGCCGCCGTCTTCGCGAAGGGCGCGAACCAGCCGAGGCCCTCGGCGGTGGTCGCCGCCGGCTTGTATTCGCAGCCGATCCAGCCGGCATAGCCCAGCCGGTCGAGATGGCCGAACAGGAACGGATAGTTGATCTCTCCGGTGCCCGGTTCGTGGCGGCCGGGGTTGTCGGCGAGCTGAATATGGGCGATCCGGTCGAGATAGGCCTCGATCGTCGGGGCCAGGTCGCCCTCCATGATCTGCATGTGATAGATGTCGTATTGGATGAACAGGTTGTCGGAGCCGACCGCGTCCAGGATCGCCGCGGCGTCCGCCGTGCGGTTCAAGAAGAAGCCGGGGATGTCGCGTGTGTTGATCGCCTCGATCAGCAGCTTGATGCCCTCCGCGCCCATCCGTTCCGCCGCATAGCGCAGATTACCGACGAACGTCGCCCGCAGCGCGTCGCGGTCGGCGCCCTCCGGCGCGATGCCGGCAAGACAGTTGACTTGGCCGCACCCCAGGGCCGTGGCATAGCCGATGGCCGTGTCCACGCCGGCGCGGAACTCGTCCACGCGGTCGGGGAAGATGGCAATGCCGCGCTCGCCCTTGGCCCAATCCCCGGCCGGCAGGTTGTGCAGGACCTGGGTCAGTCCGTGGGCGGCGAGCCGGTCGGCCAGCTCGCTCTTGTCGTAGCCGTACGGGAACAGATACTCTACGCCGGTGAACCCGGCCTCGGCCGCCGACGCGAAGCGGTCGAGGAAATCGATCTCGTTGAACAGCATGGTCAGGTTGGCGGCGAATTTGGGCATGGCGTTCCTCCTCGGGTCGTCTGGCTAATCCAGCAGCGCGATCGCTGTGGGGGCGTCGGCCGCGTCCTTCGCCAGATCCTCGAACTCGGTGACGTTGTCGAGATCGGTTCCCATCGCGATGTTGGTGACGCGTTCGAGAATGATTTCTACCACGACCGGCACGCGATATTCGGTCATCCACGCCTTGGCCTGTGCGAATGCGGCCTGGATCTCATTCGGGTCGGTGACACGGATGGCCTTGCAGCCCAGGCCCTGCACCACCGCGACGTGATCCACGCCATACCCCTCCAGCTCGGGTGCGTTGATGTTGTCGAACGACAACTGAACGCAATAGTCCATCTGGAACCCGCGCTGCGACTGGCGGATCAGGCCGAGATACGAGTTGTTCACCAGCACCTGCAGAAACGGCAGGTTGAACTGCGCGCCGACCGCCAGCTCCTCGATCATGAACTGGAAGTCGTAGTCGCCGGACAGCGCAACGACCTGCCGGTCGGGATCGGCGGCGCAGACGCCCAGCGCGGCGGGCACGGTCCAACCGAGCGGTCCGGCCTGGCCGCAATTGATCCAGTGGCGCGGATGATAGACGTGGAGGAACTGCGCCGCGGCGATCTGCGACAGGCCGATCGTGCTGACGTAGCAGGTCTCCTTGCCGAACGCCTTGTTCATCTCCTCGTAGACGCGCTGCGGTTTGATCGGCACGTCGTCGAAGGCGGTGCGGCGCAGCATGGTGCGCTTGCGCTCGCGACATTCCTCGACCCACTCCGAGCGGTCCTTGAGCCGGCCAGACGCCTGCCATTCCTTGGCCACCTGCACGAACAGGTCCAGGGCCGCCGCGGCGTCGGACACGATGCCGTAGTCCGGCATGATCACGCGGCCGATCTGAGTCGGCTCGATGTCGACATGGACGATCTTGCGGCCCTTGGTGTAGGTCTCGACCGTGCCGGTGTGCCGGTTGGCCCATCGGTTGCCGATGCCCAGCACGAAATCGGACGCCAGCAGGGTGGCGTTGCCGTAGCGGTGGCTGGTCTGCAGGCCGGCCATGCCCACCATCAGCCGGTGGTCGTCTGGAATCGTGCCCCAGCCCATCAGCGTCGGGATGACCGGAACGCCGGTGGTCTCGGCGAATTCGACCAGGCGCGCCGAGGCGTCGGCGTTGATGATGCCGCCGCCGGCGACGATCAGCGGCCGTTCGGCTTCGTTGAGCATGGCCAGCGCCTTCTCGATCTGGGCGCGGCTGGCCGCCGGCTTGTAGACCGGCAGCGGTTCGTAGGTCTCGTCGTCGAACTCGATCTCGGCCATCTGCACGTCGAACGGCAGGTCGATCAGCACCGGGCCCGGGCGGGCCGAGCGCATCACGTGGAAGGCCTGTTGGAACACCCGCGGCACCAGCGCGGGCTCGCGCACGGTGACCGCCCATTTGGTCACCGGCTTGGCGATCGACTCGATATCGACGGCCCGGAAGTCCTCCTTGTACAGGCGGGCGCGCGGCGCCTGGCCGGTGATGCACAGGAT
>JAZFQW010000406.1:0-3511 GCA_036445335.1 Alphaproteobacteria bacterium
GTCAAGGGCCCACGCCCGATGACCTACAGTTACGATGGCCGGGCGCAGCGGGACTGACCCGCATTTCTCACACTGGCCACGGTCTGCGCGGCGCTGTCGCGCCGTGCACCGTGGCCAGCGTGAGAGATGCGGATTGATGGCGGCGGCCCGATCGGCCGGTTATCTTGGCGCCGTCGATACCGTCCAAGGAGCAGCAGGTGATGGCCAGCGATGACGATCGGGTGACCGGCGGTTGCCTGTGCGGCGCGGTGCGCTACGCCGCGACGGCGGCGGCGCGGCGTGTCACGTACTGCCACTGCGCCATGTGCCGGAAGGCGTCGGGGGCGCCGGTCAGCGTCTTCGCCGCGTTTGCCGCCGATGCGCTCGCGTTCACCAGCGGCCGGCCCAAGGTCTATCGGTCGTCGTCGTTCGTCGAGCGCGGGTTCTGCGCCGCCTGCGGCACCCCGCTGACCTACCGCTATCTCCGGTCGGACGCGCTGTCGGTCACCGTCGGCAGCCTCGACCACCCCGAGCGCGTCGCGCCCGAGGGCCATTGGGGCGTCGAAAGCCACCTGCCGTGGCTGACCATCGCCGACGATCTGCCGCGCAAGCGCACCGACGAGGACCCCGATTTCGCGGCCTTCGCCGTCGCGGCGGGTCGAAAGGATTCCTAGACAATTCTCCACTGACTCGGACTCGCGCCGCGCGAGCTGACGCCGGGCCGGCATCTAATTTCGCGCGTCGCGGCGAGTTGTGACCGCCGTCACAGCGGCGGTGCGGCGGCCATGGGATCGTGCGGCCATCGAGGATCCGAGGCGGCGGTCGCAGAATCGCCGCCGGTCCGGATCGACCAGGGGCACGCTGGTGATGACGGACGGCGCGAATGCCTTTCCCGTTCAACCACCTTGCCAATCCGCAGCGGAGCCTACCGCCGCATGGTCCGGACCATCAACACAGGAAATGAGACAGGAAGCAACGCTGCAAGAGGAGAGCGGAATCTCCTGGAGAAATTGACAACTGGAGAACGGTGGGACCGGAAAACCGAAAGATCGAGGACCCAGCCATGTATTCACGAGATTTGAACGCCGGCTTTTCCCGACCTGTATTTGAATCCAGAAACGATCTCAAGCCATCCCGCCTGCGCCACGACGGCGTCCAAGGCCAGAGCGTCGTGGCCGCGGCGAACACCGTGGCGGCCTGGTTGTGGCGGCGCGCATCGCGCGTCGGCAAGGCCGTCGGAATTGTGGTCGTCGCGTTGTCGCTCTGGCCCAGCGTCGCGAGCGCGCGGTCGGCCGCCCTGCAACAGGCCCTCGACACCGGCGATCTGCTCTACGAAAACGGCCAATACGAGGACGCGGTCCCGTACTGGCGCAAGGCCGTCGCGTTCGGCGAGCGGGAATTCGGCGCCGATCATCCCGACACCGCGATCCTGATCAGCAATCTGGCACTGCTGTACGGCGACCTGGGCCGCTACGACGAGGCGGAATCGCTGCACCGCCGCGCCCTGGCGATCCAGGAGCGGGCATTGGGGCCCGACCACCCGGATGTGGGCCTGGAGGCCAACTTCCTGGCCCTGGTGTATTACCGGCAGGGCCGCTACCGAGAGGCCGAGCCGCTGCTCCAACGCGCGCTGGCGATTACCGAGGCGGCGCTCGCTGCGGACGATCCCCAAATCGCCGGCATCCTCAACAACCTCGCCATGCTCTACACGGCCGAAGGCGGCTATGCGGAGGCGGAACTGCTCTATCGGCGTTCGCTAGCGATCGTCGAGGCGGCGTACGGTCAGAACAGCCTCGATGTCGCCATCGGCCTCGACAATCTCGGCATGCTTTACTACGACCAGGGGCTGTACGACGAGGCGGAGCCGATGGTACGGCGCGCGCTGGCGATCGCGGAGAAGGTGCTCGGACCGGACCACCCCAGCGTCGCCGTAAAACTCAACAATCTGGCGCTGATAAACTTCGACCTGGGTCGTCATGCCGAGGCCGAGACGATGTTCCTGCGGGCGCTGGCGATCCACGAGCGGACGCTGGGACCGGACCACCCCAATGTCGCCACGACCCTCGACAACCTTGCCTTGCTGTATGGCGAACTCGGCCACTACGCGGAGGCCGAGACGCTGTCGCGACAGGCGCTTGCGATATACGAGGCGGCGTTTGGACCTGACCACCCCGACATAGTCATCAGCCTGGAGAACCTCGCCGCGCTGTACGACGATATGGGCCGGTATTCCGAGGCCAACGACCTGCGCCGACGCGCGGCGGCGGTTTCGAACTAAGCCGTGCCGGCGACGCCCGCGGCGCCTGCCGATCTAGCCTGCATTTCTCATACTGGCCACGGTCTGCACGGCCAGGCTGAGAGATGCGGGACTTGGACCGGACACGGCGCGCCACCTGTAAGTGGTCGATTATCCGGCCAGCGTCACCGGCCCGCCGGCTTCAAGCGCCTCGGCCGCCAGGGAACAGGCGCCGGTGTGGTCGATCTTGCCGGTCCCGAGCAGCGGCATCTTGTCGACCGGCACTAAGGTGCGCGGCACCATGATCTCGGCAGCCCCCCTGGCCTTGGCGAAGCGGCTCAATTCCGTCGCCTCGGCCGCGCCGTGGTCGGTGACCAGGACCACCTGCTCGCCCTTGCGGTCGTGCGGCAGGGCGACCGCCGAATGCAGCGCCTGCGGCCAGAGCTCCGAGGCCATCGCCTCGACCGCGGACAGCGACACCATCTCGCCGGCCACCTTGGCGAAGCGCTTGGCGCGGCCAGTGATTGTCACGAAACCCTCGGCGTCGATGGTGACCACGTCGCCGGTATCGTGCCAGCCCCCGGCCGGTGGCTCCAGCACCCCGGGCGCCTCGGCGCGCAGATAGCCGCGCATGACATTCGGCCCGCGCACGTACAGGCGGCCGCCCTCGTCGATGCCCTCCACCGGCTCCAGCCGCGCCTCGATGCCGGGCAGCAGCAGGCCGACGGTGCCGGGGCGATTGCGGATCGGGCTGTTGATCGCCAGCACCGGCGCCGTCTCGGTGGTGCCGTAACCCTCCAGGATGCGCACCCCGAACTTCTCGCTCCACGCCCGCCGTGTCTCCGGGCGCAGCCGCTCGGCGCCGGCGAAGGCGTACCGGACGCTGTAGAAATCGTAGGCGTGCGCCATTCGGGCATAGCCGGAAAGGAAGGTGTCGGTGCCGAACAGGATTGTGGCGTTGGTGTCGTAGGCGATCTCCGGCACGATCCGGTAGTGCAGCGGCGACGGGTAGAGGAAGACCCGCACCCCGGCCAGCATGGGCAGCAGCAGCCCCGCCGTCAGCCCGAATGAATGGAACAGCGGCAGGGCGTTCAACACCACATCCTCACCGTTGAAATCGACCAGGGCGCTGACCTGGAAGCGGTTTGCCTGGATGTTCCGGTGGCTCAGCGACACGCCCTTTGGGGTTCCTTCCGAGCCGGAGGTGAACAGCACCACCGCCTCGTCCTCCGCCGACACCCGGTGGCCGCCGACGAGGCGCCACGCCAGCGACGGCATAAGCGCGCCGAACAGGCC
>JAZFQW010000407.1:0-3128 GCA_036445335.1 Alphaproteobacteria bacterium
GCCGGGACCGCCAAGCCCGGCGGCACCGGCCTGGGGCTGGCCATCGCGCGCGAGATCATGGTGGCGCACCGCGGCGACCTGAAGCTGGTGGACAGTGGCGCAAAGGGTACGGTGTTCGAGCTCGACCTGCCGTCCGGCTGACGGACGCGGACCCGGCCGCACCCGTGATCCATCCAGGCCCGCGCAATCTGATCACCGACATCGACGGCGTCCTGGTCGGCAACGCCCAGGACGACCATGCCCGCACCGGGACCACGGTCGTGCTGCCGACCCGGCGCATGGTGGCGGCGGTCGACGTGCGCGGCGGCGGCCCGGGGACGCGCGAGACCGACGCGCTGGCGCCGACGACGCTGGTCGACGCCGTCGACGCGGTGGTGCTGAGCGGCGGATCGGTCTTCGGGCTGGAGGCGGCGGCCGGGGTGACCGGGTGGCTGGCGGCGCGGGGCCGCGGCTTTCGGGTCGGCCATGCGGTGGTGCCGATCGTGCCGTCGGCGATCCTGTTCGACCTTGCCAACGGCGGCGACAAGTCCTGGGGCGACCGGCCGCCGTACCGGGCGCTGGGCGCGGCGGCCTGCGCCGCGGCCGCGGCGGACTTCGCGCTGGGCAATCGGGGCGCCGGGCTGGGCGCCACCGCCGGCGCGCTGAAGGGCGGGTTGGGCAGCGCGTCGGCGGTCGACGACGAAACCGGCCTGGCGGTCGGCGCGCTGGTCGCCGCAAACCCGTTGGGCAGTCCGGTCATGCCGGGGCAGGACACGCTGTGGGCGTGGATGCTGGAGTTGGACGGCGAGCTGGGCGGCCAGCCGCCGCCATCCGGTCCGGTCCCGCCCGGGCTCGACATTCCCGCGCCGGGCGACGCGGCGGCCGAGCCCGGCGCCAACACCGTCCTGGGCGTGGTCGCGACCGACGCCGCGCTCGACAAGGCGGAGGCGAATCGGGTGGCGATGGCGGCGCACGACGGCATCGCCCGCGCCGTCCGGCCGGCCCACACCCCGTTCGACGGCGACACCGTGTTCGTCCTGGCGGGCGCTGCCCGACCATTGCCTGCACCGCGGCCACTGGCGCTCGCCCGGCTGGGCGCGATGGCCGCGGATGCGCTCTCCCGGGCGCTCGCCCGCGGCGTCTACGTTGCCGACGACTTGGGCGACATGCCGTGTTACCGCTCGGTGCACGGCCGCGCGCTGGGCGATGGCGGGGCGTGAGAGCGGGTCATTGACTCCGGTCGCCGATGTTGTCGGGACGCCCACGCGAATGGCGCAGGCCCCTTCACGGTCTTGCGCCCGGTGAGCCGTCCGGAACCGCCGTCCGCGCCGCGGCGGTTGTTGCCGCCGCGGGAGTGGTCAGGGTTGGACAGGGGCCGGTCGAGGGCGTCATAATCCGGACAACCGACCGGAAGGACCGGCGGAACTCTGGGGGAGGTATCACGGAGATGGATAAGCTGCGCCCATTCCTGGCGGCCGCCATCGTCGCGTTGGTGGCCGGACCGGCGGTCGCCGCCAAGGACACGGTGGTCATCGGCGTGACGCTGGAGCCGCCACATCTGGACCCGACGGCCGGTGCCGCCGCGGCGATCGACGAGGTGGTCTATGCCAACGTCTTCGAGAGCCTGACGCGGATCGACCAGAGCGGCAGCGTGGTGCCCGGCCTGGCGGAGAGCTGGACCGTGTCGGACGACGGGCTGACCTACACGTTCGATCTGCGCGACGGCGTCACCTTCCACGACGGCACGACGTTCGACAGCGCCGACGTCAAGTTCACGCTGGACCGCGCGCGGGCGGAGGACTCCACTAACGCGCAGAAGCAGTTCTTCGCGCCGGTCGCCGACGTCGCCACGCCGTCGCCCGGCGAAGTCGTGGTCACGCTGTCGCGGCCCGACGGGCTGTTCCTGTTCAACATGGGTTCCGGCGACGCGTCGATCGTCGCGACGGAGAGCGCCGACACCAACAAGACCAGCCCGGTTGGCACCGGCCCGTTCAAGTTCGACCGCTGGGTCGAGGGCGACCGGATCGAGCTGTCGCGCAACCCGGATTACCGCGACCCCGACGCGATCCGCCTCGACCGCGTGACGTTCCGCATCATCGCCGACCCGCCGGCCCAGGTGGCCGCGGTGCTGGCCGGCGACGTCGACGCCTTTCCGAACATCGGCGCGCCGGAGACGTTGGCGCGCTTCGAGGGCGATTCGCGGTTCGCGGTGGTGGTCGGCACCACCGAGGGCGAGACGGTGATGGGCGTCAACTTGCGGCGCGAGCCGTTCAGCGACGTGCGGGTGCGCCAGGCGATCGCCCATGCGATCGACCGCCAGGCGATCGTCGACGGTGCCATGTTCGGGTTCGGCACCCCGATCGGCAGCCATTTCGCGCCCCACAATGGGGCCTATGCCGACCTGACTGGCATGTATCCGCACGATCCGGACCGCGCCCGCGCGCTGTTGGCGGAGGCCGGCTATGCGGACGGGTTCGAAATGACATTCAAGCTGCCGCCGCCGTCCTACGCCCGGCGCGGCGGCGAGATCATCCAGGCGCAGCTGGCCGAGGTCGGCATCCGCGCCGAGCTGGAACCGGTGGAATGGGCGCAGTGGCTGGAGCAGGTATTCCGCGGCTACGACTACGACATGACCATCGTGTCGCACACCGAGCCGCTGGACATCGGCATCTACGCCCGCGGCGGCGACTATTATTTCGGCTACGAGAACGCCGACTTCGCCGCGGTGATCGCCGAGCTGGACGCCACCAGCGACCCGGCGGCGCGCGCCGGCCTGTACGACAAGGCGCAGCGCATGCTGGCGGAGGACGAGGCCAGCATCTTCGTGTTCCAGCTCGCCAAGATCGGCGTGCGGGACGCCAAGCTGATGGGCATGTGGGAGAACAGCCCGATCCAGGCCAACGACGTCACCGGCGCCTACTGGGTGGATTGACGCCTGACGGGCCGATCGGCCGGCGATGGTGGTAGGCCGACGGGTGGTACCCGCCATCCGTCGGCCACGTCCGGGCTAGGAGCCTGTCCGAGTAATAACGAGCAAGCTCGAAAACTGAAACAAAAGAGTAAGGTATTAGACTCACTATCGCAATTAGGTGCCAATCGGTTGCGCGTAGATCTCCTGTCGTTTCAACGATCGGAATACTCGGACAGGC
>JAZFQW010000408.1:0-3952 GCA_036445335.1 Alphaproteobacteria bacterium
TTCGGCGCGTCTGAAAAAATCGCCTTTGTGCCTTCGTGGTGAATCGTTCCAGTCGTCTCCGCAAGAAGACGAATTTCATTGGGGAGGACCGTTATGGCGATCGAGGGAAAGGACGGCGGCAAGGCGGGGCGGCGGCTGCGGCTGGGCATGGTCGGCGGCGGTCAGGGCGCGTTCATCGGCGGGGTCCATCGCATCGCCGCGCGGATCGACGACCGGTACCAACTGGTCGCCGGGGCGCTGTCGTCGGACCCGGCGCGCGCCAAGGCGTCGGCCGCCGAGCTGGCCATCGCCGACGACCGCGCCTATGGCAGCTTCGCCGAGATGGCCGAGGCGGAAGGCAGGCGCGACGACGGCATCGATGTGGTCGCCATCGTCACCCCGAACCATGTGCACCACGCCGCCGCCAAGACGTTCCTGGCGAACGGCATCCATGTGATCTGCGACAAGCCGCTGACCACCAGCCTGGAGGCGGCGCTGGACCTGGTGGCCGAGGTGCGGCGCACCGGCCTGGTGTTCGCGCTGACCCACAACTACACCGGCTATCCGATGGTGCGCCAGGCGCGCGAGATGGTCGCGGCCGGCGAGCTGGGCGAGATCCGCGTGATCCAGGCGGAATACCCGCAGGACTGGCTGACCACCAAGCTGGAGGACCAGGGGATGAAGCAGGCCGAGTGGCGCACCGACCCGGCGCGCAGCGGCCCGGCCGGCAGCACCGGCGACATCGGCACCCACGCCTTCAACCTGGCGGCGTTCATGACCGGGCTGGGCTGCGAGGCGCTGGCGGCCGACCTCACGACGTTCGTCGCCGGCCGCCGGCTCGACGACAACGCCCATATATTGCTGCGCTACAAGGGTGGGGCGCGCGGCATGCTGTGGGCCAGCCAGGTCGCGCCGGGCCACGAGAACTCGCTGAAGATCCGGGTCTACGGCAGCAAGGGCGGGCTCGAATGGTTTCAGGAGCAGCCCAACCACCTGCACGTCGCGCCGTTAGGCCAGCCGCCGCGCCTGATCACCCGCGCCGGCGCCGGCGCCGGCGCGGCGGCGGCGCACGCCAGCCGGGTGCCGCCCGGCCACCCCGAGGGCTATCTGGAGGGGTTCGCGCAGATCTACACCGACACCGCCGAGCTGATCGCCGCCAAGGCGGAGAACCGCATGCCCGACGCCATGGCGCGCCTGGTGCCGACCGTCGAGGACGGTGCCCGCGGCGTCAAGTTCATCGAGGCGGCGGTCGAGTCGAGCCGCCAGAACGCCGCCTGGGTCGACGCGTCGCTTGAGCTGTAGGGGCGCCGCCCAGCCGTTTTCGCTCCCCACCCTGACCGTTTCGTGGACGTCACGGGGCGGCCGATGGGCCGCTCGACCGGGACGGGCGGCCGCGCAAGACCCTCCAGCTCGACTTGCCGCGCCTCGACGATCCGGTCCGCCAGGCCGAGCTTGAGGACCCGATCCGGCAATTCGCGCGCCGCGTGGCGGCGCTGCTGCAGGACCGCTGACGGCCCGGTCGCGAGTTGTCCGGACCGATGGGGAGGGTTGGGTGGGGGTGATCTTTCCGCCGGAGCGATCCTTGGTATTAGAGCAGGCAGGCTGCCGGGTCCCCTACCGCCGGGCCCGATTGGCGGCGGACAGGCGGTTCGAAACTGGCTGTTCCAGCGGCGTGCGCCGTATGGACGCCGAGACCTGCCCCTCCGGCTGAGCCAACGGCAGGGCGATCGTGACTTCGGTCCCGCGCCCCAGCGCGCTGTCGATCGTCAACGTGCCGTCGTGGTGCTTTTCGACGATTGCCTTGGCCAGGGGTACGCCCAGGCCGGTGCCCTCGTACTTGCGCGCCAGGGTGCTGTCGATCTGACCGAACATCGCCAGCGCGGTTGGCACGTCCTGGGTCCGCATGCCGATGCCGGTGTCGCGAATGGTGATCGAGACACGGCCATCCCCGAATCGCGCGGTGACGGTGATGGTCCCGCCGGATTCGGTGAATTTGATCGCATTGGACAAGATGTTCAGCAGCACCTGGCGCAGCCTGGCACGGTCGCCGGTAACCGTGATCGCGCGGTCCGGCAGGTCGGCCTCGAGGCGAAGGCCGGCGCGCTCGCACCAGTCGCGGACGATGTGCACGCTGTCGTCGATCACATCGGCGACCACGACGGTCTCGAGATTCATCCGCAGCTTGCCGGCCTCGTTCTTGGCGACGTCGAGAATATCGTTGATGATTTCAAGCAGGTGCTGGCTGCTGCGCAGCACGTCGTTGGCGTATTCCTTGTATTTGGGCTGTTCGATCGCGCCGAAGGTCTCGCTGGCGATCATTTCGGAAAATCCGATGATGGCGTTGAGCGGCGTGCGCAGCTCGTGGCTCATATTGGTGAGGAAGGTGGTCTTCGCGGCGCTCGCCGCTTCGGCCTCCTTCTTGGCTTGGCGCAATGTGTCCTCGCGCGCCTTCAACTCGGAGATGTCGGTCCAGAAGACGATGGCGCCGCCGTCCCGGGTCGCGCTGCGGCTGCTGCGGACCCAGCGGCCGTCCGGCAGGCGCTGTTCGGCCGGCCGGCCGCTGGGAACCTCGGTGCCGATGATGCGCACGAAGGCCGAGAAATCGGTTCCTTGCAAGGTGCGGCCGGCGCATCGCGGGAAGAAATTTCCGACCTTGCGGTTGGCGATCAGAATCCTGTCTTCGGAGTCCAGCAGGACGACCGCCTCGCTCGAGCTCTCGATCGCGGCGATCAGTCGGCCCTGCGCGGATTTTCGCTGGGCGATCTCGCGGCCGATGGTCTCCTTGATGGTGTGCTGCATCACCCGCATGGTGTCCAGCAGCACGCCCGTCTCGTCGTTTTGCGTCGGCGGAATCACCGAGTCCATGTCGCCCTCGGCGATGCGGCCGGCGGCGGCGGCGGCGATCGAAATCGGCCGCGTAACGGAGCGCGCCAGCACTGCGGTGATGATCAGCGACATCATCAGTGCCAGCAGTGTCACGATGGTGGTGAATTCCCGCGACGCCTTGATGGCGCCCAGGACCCGTTGCCGCTGGTTGAACCCTTCGTCGGTGGACACCTCGATCAACCGGTCCAGCAGTTCGACCACCACGGCAGAGGTGTTGTCCATTTCGCGCCACAATGACGGGCTCATGCCGACGGAATTGGCGATCTGCCGCTTTTCGGTCCACGCGGTGACCAACCCCTCGATCCGGTCCGCCAGCAAGATCGCGTGCTCGGTCTGCGACAACTCCCTGGCCCTCGCCAGGTCGTCGAGGAAGATGTCGGTGATACGCGCCATCTCGCGGCGCTGGCGGGCGGCCAGCGCCGGTGTCGGCGCCTGTTCCTGGCGGCCCAGCCGGCCGTCCATCAGGGAAAAGTCGAACAGCGCGGCACGGGCGTAGTTGATCGCCATCAGCGGCTTGTCGTAGGTCTCGGCGACCAGGTGGCTGGTTTCGCTGATCTTGAGCACGGCGTATGTGCCCAGGCTCGCGGTGATCGCGCTCATGCACAGGAAGGCCAGGAAGATCCTGCCGCGAAGCGTCGCGCTTCGCGGTGAGACGGCGGCGCCGTCGACCGCCTCGCTGGGAGTCGCGTCGTTGATATCGTCGGGCACTGTCTGACGACCGATCGCCGCGTCACCCGGCGGCGGGCGGCTCCGTACCGACGACCGGCGGTGACGTGGCCGGCTGAGCCGGGCCCGTTGGCGCACGACGGATCACGCCCCGGACGCGAAAGCCAGTCGATCGCATCTGAGTTCCCCCGTAGACAGCGGTAGGTTGAACGGTCCGAATAAAACTTCGTCCGCCAGAGTCGGGTAAATTCGTTATCTTATCATTAACTCTTACGCCGATTTCGCGGCAGCCGACCGATGCGGCTCCACTGCGCCGGCCCTAGTCCGCACTTCTCACACTGGCCGCGGGAGGGCCGCCCGGGCGCGACCCGCAGCGCGGCGCTGTCGCGCCGACCGGGGGCCTCACGCCGCTTGCCCGATG
>JAZFQW010000409.1:0-5353 GCA_036445335.1 Alphaproteobacteria bacterium
GTCCGGGCGGTCCGAGCCGCCTGGAGAAGGCCGAGGAGCGAAGCGGCGCTACGGTCGAGGCGTTCGACGAAGCGGGCGGGCCGCCCGGACGCGACCCGCAGGGCGGCGCTGTCGCGCAGACCGTGGCAAGTGTGAGAAATGCGGGCTACGGTCGAATCGGTTGGCCCGCCTTCACGCTTTGACTGCCTGAATTCTCGAATTCTCCGGCGGTCACTTCGCCGCGGCGTGGCGCGCCCGTCGCTTGCGCGCCAGCCGGACCGGGGCCGCCAGCATCGTGGTCGACAGATGATAGGCCAGCAGCCCCAGCACCGCGCCGGTGGTGGCATAGATCAGGCTGGCCAGGTCGACCGGCACCGCCGGCTGGAAATATTGCCACGTGTCGGCGACGATCTCGCCGTCGAGGTGCTCGACGAAGCGGAACGGCCGGGTCAGCGGTCCGGCGAACTCGAGCGCGCTTAAGCCTTCGGCGAGCTCGGTCGCGCGGTCGATCTTGGCCTGCAGCGCCTGGCCCTCGCGGACGAAGACCGGGTTGGTCGCCTGGCGGAATTCCTGCAGGTAGGCGTAGATCGGCATCTCCGCCTCCCTGGCGCGCGCCGCGATGGCGGTCACGTCGCGCTGCGCCTCGGCCAACCGGCCGGCCAGGTTCTGCCGATATTGCTGCATGAATTCCGACAGCTGCGAGCAGCCGAGCGCGCCCGCGATGCCGGTGCCGGCGGCGGCCACGCCGTTCGCCTTGCGCAGCAATGTGTGAAACAGGGTGACCCCCCCAAAGGACGTCGTCGCACTGACCGGCCGCCCAAGGGCCGACTCGACACTTCGTAGGCCGTCCCCGTTTAGCCAAGTACTAAGGCGGGATTGTGGTGGACCGATCCGGCCTGGCGCGTCAGCGTGAGAGATGCGGACAGGCTCCAAGTACTAACGAGGCGATATCGCCAACGGCGCCATGAACTACCGCCACGCGTTTCATGCCGGCTCCGCCGCCGACGTCTTCAAGCACGCGGTGCTGACCCTGCTGCTGCTCGCCCTCAGGGCCAAGGACCGGCCGTTCGCCGTGCTCGACACCCATGCCGGACTCGGCCGCTACGACCTGACCGCCGCCGAGGCCCGCAAGACCGGCGAGTTCCGCCGGGGGATCGCCAGGCTGCTCGCCGCGCCGGCGCCGCCGGCGCCGGTCGAGCCCTATCTGGACATCGTCCGTGCGGCCAATGACGGCGGTCCGGACCTTGCCGTCTATCCCGGCTCTCCGGCCATCACGCAGGCGCTGTTGCGCCCCGACGACAGGCTGATGCTGGTCGATCTGCACCCCGCCGCCGTTGCCGCGCTGCGCGCCGCCTTTCGCGGCGACCGGCGGGTGTCGATCCACCGGCGCGCCGGGTACGAGGCGCTGGCGGCGCTGCTGCCGCCGGTGCCGCGGCGCGGACTGGTCGTGGTCGATCCGCCGTTCGAGGTCGCCGACGAATTCGCGCGGATGGTGGCCGGGGTGGTCGCCGCGGCGCGCCGGTGGCCAACCGGTCTCTACGCGTTGTGGTATCCGATCAAGCTGCGCGGCGCGATCGACGGGTTCCACGGCGAGCTGGCGATGACCGGCCTGCGCAGGCAACTGGTCGTCGAACTGACCGCCCGCGGCGGCCCGCCGGGACTCATCGGCTCGGGCATGGTGTTGGTCAATCCGCCGTGGCGGCTGGCCGACCGGCTGGCCGAGCTGCTGCCGGCTCTGGGCGCCATTCTCTACGGCGAAGGCGCCGCTTGCCGGGTCGACTGGCTGGTCGGCGAGTGAAGGCGTGTTAACGCCGACGGCGGATTAACACCGACGCTGCCCGGTCAGGCCCGGACGGCGCCTCCAGCCGGTCGGGCACGTCGCCCGGTGACCTCCGGAGCGCCACGTCGCGGGTGATCAGCCGCCACGGATCGTAGAAGTCGAGCACGATGGCGAATCCGAATCCGCTGGCATAGATTGCGATCACGATGGCGCCCGCACCGCTCACGGCGATGGTGCCGACCAGCCCGCACTTCTCGTACTGGCCACGGCGGGGCCGCCACTACTCGGCATCCGCGGTCGCGTCCTGGCGCAGCGGCAGCCGGATCTCCACCACCGTGCCCTCGCCGAGGCGGCTGCTGATCTCGACCGTGCCGCCGTGCAGCTCGACCAGCGACTTGGTCAGCGCCAGGCCCAGGCCGCTGCCGTCCTGCTGGCGGCTGTAGTCCTGCGCGCCGCGCTCGAACGGCTTGACGACGCGCTGCAGGTCTTCCTGCGGAATGCCGATGCCGGTGTCGCGCACGACCAGTGAAAGGTGGTCGCCGACCAGCCCGACCTCGACGTCGACGCGGCCGCCGCTGGGGGTGAACTTGACCGCGTTGGTCAGCAGGTTGGTGGCCATCTGCCGGACCGAGCGCCGGTCGGCCAGCAACGTCGGCAAATCGTCGGGCGCCGACAGTTCGACCATCACGTCCTTGCGCTCCGATTCCTCCTGGACCAGGCGCAGGGCATAGCGCACCGCCTCGGTCAGATCGATCTCGGTGAATTCCAGGTCGCGCCGACCCGACTCGATGGTCGACAGGTCCAGGATATCGGTGATCAGGTCCAGCAGGTGCGACGCGCTGGTATAGATGTCGGCGGCGTAGCTGCGGTACTGGCCGCTGCCCAGCGATCCGAAGAACTCCTTCTTGAGGATCTCGGAGAAGCCGATGATCGCGTTGAGCGGCGTGCGCAACTCGTGGCTGACGGTCGCCAGAAACTGGCTCTTCGCGCGATTCGCCGCCTCGGCGTGCTCGGTTGCGGCCACCAACTCGGCATTGCGTTGCCGCAGGGTCTGCAGGGTCTCGTCAAGACGCCGGTTGGACTCGTCCAGCGCGCTGCGGTCGGCCACCTGTTGCGAGACGTCGGTTCCGGTGCCCCTGAAGCCGACGAAACGGCCGGAGAACGGATCGAAGACCGGGATCCCGCTGATCCGCTGTTGGTGCAGTCGGCCGGCGCGGTCGGCGATCTCGAACCGGAAGTCGCGAAACGGCTGCTTGTCGCGAAACGCCTCGGCCTCGGTCAGATCGCCGATCGCCGGGTCGATGAACCGGCCCATATCGCCCAGCCGCGAGTCGACGAACAGCCGCGCCGGCGCGCCGGCGATCTGCGTCAGCCGCGACGACAGGAACTTCAGCATGCCGTCGTGGTCGGTCTCCCAGATCCAGTCGGCCGAGCATTCCAGGAAATCCGCCAGCCGGTGCTGCGCCTGGCGCGACTGCTCCAGCGCCCTGGCGTGGTCGCCGACGTCGCGCAGCATGGTGACGACCACGAGACCGTCGTCGGTGCCGTTCGGCAGAAGGCTGTATTCGACGAGGAACAACTGGTCCGGCCCGTCGAAGGTCTGCCGGTCCTGCCGCCGCAGCGCGTCCTTGCCGAGGCCGGCGGCGATGTCGCGCACATGAGCCCGGAATCGGCCGAAGCCCTCGCTCAGCTCGAAATCCCGTCCATGGCTGGAAAACAGCTCCTTGAACGGCTGGTTGGCATAGGCCGGTTCGGCGTTGCGGTCGAGGATGGCGAGCGGCGGCAGCGCCAGGTCGAACAGGTTGCCCAGATCGCCGCCGATAAAGCCGAGCCGCTGGCGCCGCTTCTTGGTGCCGTCGGTCCGGACGCCGGTCTTGATGTGTTTGGCGTCGAGGACGGCGATAGGCTTGCCGGCGCCGGGCTTCTTGCGATGCGCGGTCATGTTACTCGATGGCTGGCGTAGCATCGGCGCGGGTTGCAACCTCTTCAATAGCGGCGACGAATGCCGGGTCGCGACGCCAATAAGTCACGGCCGCCCTTGCGTCACCGTCCGTCAGGCCATCGTAAAATGCCAGTATGGAGTCTAGCTGGGCCGCCGGCAACTGCCCTCCGCCTTCCTTGGCGTTTTGCAGAAGCGGATACAGGCCGGCGAGGTCGTCGCGGGAGATCGCCGCGGCCCGGCAGAAGATCGCCAGGCTTTCGCCGTCGACCTCCAGGGTCACGCGCCGCGCCAGGGCGAGCGGTATCTCGCAATGATGGGCGAGGCCGGCGATGAATGCGGGTATCCGGCCGGTCCGGACCAGCCGTATCAACACGGCGGGCTCGATCGCCGCGATCGTCGACAGCTTTTCGATCAACCGCCGGGCGGCGTCCTCGATCGACGACGCCGGGTCGCGCACGATCACGGTGAGCGTCGCCTGCTCGACCAGATCGTCCAGCAGGGTCGCGTCGATGGCGAAGTCCCGCGCGATGTGCCGGCGCAGCGCGGCGGATACCCACCAGCAGAGCCGGGCCGCCAGGTCCGGCGGCAGGTCGGCCCGGACCAGCAGGGGTTTCTGGAACCGGTCCAAGCGCTCGGCCTCGGCGACCAGGTATTCCCTGGCGTGGCGCGCAAGCTCGGCGTCGTCGTCGCGCAACAGGCCCTCGATGACGTCATCGTCGCCGGTGGCGATCATGGTGTCGCCGACCCCTGCCGACAGCGACGGGCGCACGGTGATCGCCAGCCAGTGTTCGCGGCCGCGCATCTTGATCGCCCGGATCAGGTCGACGTCGCGCAAGACCGGCCCTTGCAGCAGGATCGGCCGGGCGATCTCGACATCGTCGTCGGCCAGGGCGACGATCAGCCCGGCCGGTGCGCCGGACTGCTTCTTCAGGCGGGCGGCCAGCTCCTCGCGGACCTCCATCTCCACGGTGGCGATCAGATTGCGCAGAATGCCGGTCATCAGCGAGCGTTCGCGATCGGACAGCCGGACGGCCTCGGCGAGGAAAAGATCGGTGATGTTGCCGATGAGTTCCCGACGGCTCTCGGCTGTCTTGCGCCGCGCAAGCTCGATCAATTCTTGCGCAGACGAGGTTATTTTATTGTCCATGCCGAAACATCGCCGACATTACGGCCAGTACATCTCGGCCAACGTAGTTGTCTTGGTGGCGGCGCATCCTACCTGAACCGCGTTATACCCCACCCTGCCGGCGGACTTTGGAACAAATACTAACCTATCTTATCATTGTTTGATAACTATAGTATGGAGCCTTGAAATAGCCTTGAGGGCGCACGTCACCGACGCTCTTGTATCGCGGAAAATCAGTGCGTGATGACGAAACGCGGCGGCGCCGCGGTCGGCCGCGCGCGCATCCGCCCGGTTGCGCGGTTAACGAGAGCGCAGGCAATCTGGTGCGACCCTGCCGCTCGGTTCCCACCGTTTACTCGTGGGCCGCCGACGACCTGACCGCCGGCCGACTCGACCGCGCTCGCGCCCGGCCGGCGCACCGGCCGGGCGCACCGGCTCGCTAGTTCACGGTGATCCAGCGCAGCAGAAAGAAATTGTCGGCCCGTTGGGTGAGCTCGATATTGGCCTTCGAGCCCCAGACCAGCGG
>JAZFQW010000410.1:0-2205 GCA_036445335.1 Alphaproteobacteria bacterium
GCCGCGGTCGCCGTGGTTTTCTTGGCTCTCATCCATCTGCTCGCCTATTTCATCATCGCCCCATTCGCGGACGCCGGCATAACGCCCGACAAGGCGACCTTGGTCACCATCACCGGCACCGCGTTCCTGTCGTGGACGCTGATGCTCTCCCAGGCCATCGAATCGGTGACGCGTGCCTTATACGCGCGGGCCGACTTCGATCTCATCCTGTCGTCGCCGGCATCGGCCCGGCGCGTGTTCGCCGTCAGGATGGTGGCGGTCGCGATCGCGACGACCGTGCTGGTGACCGCCCTTGCCGGCTCCTTCGTCAACGTTCTGGCGTTCTACGACGGGGCACGATGGCTCGCCGGATACGGCGTGCTTTGCGCGATGGGGGCGCTGTCGACGGCCGTCGCCATCGTCGTCTCCGTCGTGCTGTTCCGCAGCTTGGGGCCGAGGCGGACACGGCTGGTATCCCAGGTCGTCTCCGCCGTGGTCGCTGCGGCCTTCGTGATCGGCGTGCAGGCTGCGGCGATCGTTTCGACCGGCAGCATCTCGCGGCTGTCGCTGTTCCGATCGGAAAGCTTCGTCGCGCTTGCGCCCGAGATCTCCAGCCTCGTCTGGTGGCCGGCGCGTGCTGCCATGGGGAATCCGACCTGTCTCGCCGTGGTATTGGGGATCAGCCTGGGTTTGCTGGTTCTCGTCATCGCGAGATTTTCGGCGAATTTCGGGGATCACGTCGGTGCGGCGGCCGGCATGGCCCATGAAGGGAAGAAGAGGCAGCGCCGCTTCAGCGGATTCCGACCCGGCTCCACCAAGCGCGCGCTTCGTCGCAAGGAGTGGAGGTTGGTCCGCCGTGACCCCTGGCTGCTGTCGCAAACCCTCATGCAGATCCTCTATCTGCTGCCGCCCGCCCTAATTCTTTGGCTCAGCTTCGGCGACAACCTCAGCAGCCTCCTGATCGTCGTGCCGATCCTTGTCATGGCCTCGGGACAGCTCGCCGGCGGGCTCTCCTGGCTCGTCGTTTCCGGCGAGGACGCACCGGACCTGGTCGCCTCGGCCCCGATCCCGGCACGCGCCATCGTTTCGGCGAAGGTCGAATTCGTCCTCGGCGGCGTCGCGGTCGTGGTCGCGCCGTTGCTCGTCGCGCTCGCCGTCGCCGCGCCAGAGTTCGCCGCCATTGCCGCGCTCGGCATCGCCGCCTCGGCCACATCGGGGACAATGATACAATTCTGGTTTCGTGGTTCCGCGCGCCGGCACGGCATGCGGCGGCGCCAGATCCCCTCGCGCCTCGCGACCCTGGCGGAGGCACTCTCGGCGATCCTGTGGGCTGGCACCGCCGCGATTGCGGCGGCGGGCTCCTGGTTCGCCACGGTCACGGCAATTCTTGCGCTGCTGGCTCTCGCCGGCATCTGGATGATCAGACCACGACAGGAAAACGCGGCCTAGACCATTGGCAGCCGAATCTCCGCAGCCGGGATCATAGCCGACACAATTCGCGGCTGTCGGTGCCTCGATGTTCCGGCCGGATGATCTCATCGGGGCTGCAGACGCATATTTCTGCTTACCGATCAAAGCAGAAATTAGGGCCGGCGATCGTGTAGGTCCGAAGTGACCCAGACCGGCCATTCGGCCTCGATGGGCTCCTCCATCGACCCCACGTAGAATTTCGCTTCCAGCGCGCGTATGAGAAAGATCTGTGGCGGAAGAGCGCGTCTAATGAATGGCGATGTAGCTTGCGGGAAAGCCTCGGCGTGAGTGAGATTTGGCGCTGGCAAATCGATATCGGGCTACCATGGCGCGACCATGTTTCCGGCCATGACGTCCAGTCCGCCGCCGCCGCCCGGATATCCATCGGATCGCGACAATGGACGCCGTCCGCCAGGAAGCGGTGAACGCCCTGGTCGATGGCGCTTTCCACAACGGCCTTTGTCATTTCTCGTTGCCTCGTCGGATCGTTGCGGGTTCACGATAGCCGCTCTCGCGGGCCCGCGTCATCCACGCGGCCGGTTCGTCATCCCCGAGATCCTCGTAAACCTGCTCGTTTCCGGCGGTTCCTGGCCCGGTTTCATCGATACGTCCGCGACGGACTCGCCCGCCGCACCCGCGCCAGCGGCCGATCGCCGATTGAAACTCGCGAGGAATCTCTTTACAAATTATCGTGGGAAACAAAAGAGAAGGGAGATGCAACATGAAATCCGCTAGCAGAATTATCACCGGCGCCGC
>JAZFQW010000411.1:0-6640 GCA_036445335.1 Alphaproteobacteria bacterium
GCCCATTCGCGACTGGTTCGCGGGGCTCCCGGAGTCGCGCGCCCGCGGCTACGCCCCCGGCCGGTTCTCGTTCAACGTCAAGGGCGGGCGCTGCGAGGCGTGCCAGGGCGACGGCCTCATCAAGATCGAGATGCACTTCCTGCCCGACGTCTACGTCCAGTGCGACGTCTGCAGGGGCCGGCGCTACAACCGCGAGACCCTGGAGATCCTCTACCGCGACCGGTCGATCGCTGACGTGCTGCGGATGACCGTCGAGGAAGGCGCCAGCGTCTTCCGCGCGGTGCCGGCGATCCGCGACAAGATGGTGGTGCTGGGCCGGGTCGGCCTGGGCTACATCCAGATCGGCCAGCCCGCCACCACCCTGTCCGGCGGCGAGGCGCAGCGGGTCAAGTTGGCCAAGGAGCTGGCGCGGCGGGCCACCGGCCGCACTCTCTACATCCTCGACGAGCCGACCACCGGGCTGCATTTCGACGACGTGCGCAAGCTGCTGGAGGTGCTCCACGAGCTGGTCGAGCAGGGCAACACGGTGGTGGTGATCGAGCACAATCTGGAGGTCATCAAGACCGCCGACTGGATCATCGATCTCGGCCCGGAGGGCGGCGATGGCGGCGGCGAGATCGTTGCGGCGGGAACGCCGGAGCGGGTCGCCGACGTCGAGCGCAGCTACACCGGACAGTATCTGGCGTCATACCTGCGCCGCGGCGATAGCCGCAGGCGGGCCTAATACCAAGGATCGCTGATAGTGAACCATTTGACCGGATTCCATTGTCCGCTCGTCAGGCGCAGTTCGCGCCGCGGACCGCGCCTGCCCGGAGGGCCGCCGCGCGCCATCAAATGGGTCACTATCAGCGATCTTTGGAATAACCGCCGCGCAACGCGCGGTGCCTGGTGCTTTGACGCGCTCTACCGAACTCCGAATTGACTGCGTGGGCTGGAGATCATCCCCACCCGCCACCGCATGCGGCAGCAGGTGGGGATGATCGACCAGCGACTTCGATCATGCGACCTTCTGGATCGCTACTGAGCCGTTTGGCAGTCTTCTGCGTCGGTGCCGGGGAAGCAGGCGCCGGTGCCGATATCGGGCTCGTCGCATTCGCCGTCGCGGGCGAACATGCAGCTGTTCGGGCCCGACGCGGCGAACTGGCCGACGATGTCGCCCTGGCAATCGGCGGTGTCGGTGCCGACGGCGCACAACCCGGTGCCGCCCGGCTCGTCGCACTCGCCGTCATGGGCCCACTCGCAGGTATTGCCGCCCGTGGTCAACCCGGCGGCCTGACAGTCGGCGCTGTCGGTGCCGGCGGCGCACAGGCCGGTGCCGATGCCGGGCTCGTCGCACTCGCCGTCATTGGCCCACTCGCAGGCATTGCTGCCCGTGGCCAACCCTGCGCCCTGGCAGTCGGCGGAGTCGGTGCCGGCGGCGCACAGGCCGGTGCCGCCTGGCTCGTCGCACTCGCCGTCACGGGCCCATTGGCACGAATTGTCGCCGCCGGCGACCGCGCCCTGGCAATCGGCCGTATCGGTACCCGCGCCGCACAGCCCGGTGCCGATGCCGGGCTCGTCGCACTCGCCGTCGTTGGCCCATTGGCAGCTGTCGCCGGCCGGCGGCAACCCCGCCACAGAGCGACAGTCGGCGGTGTCGGTGCCGACCGCGCACAAGCCGGTGCCGGTGCCGGGCTCGTCGCATTCGTCGTCGTTGGCGTACTGGCAGTCGTTGGCGCCGATCCCTAGGCAATCGGCCGCGTCGGTGCCGGCGACGCAGAAGCCGGTGCCGATGACAGGCTCGTCACACTCGCCGTCGTAGGCGTACTGGCAAGTGTTCAGAGCGGTCGATGCGCCCGTCGGCCGGCAGTCGCCCGTGTCGGTGCCGGTGGCGCAGGCGCCGGTGCCGATGCCGGGCTCGTCGCATTCGCCGTCGTTGGCATATTGGCAGTCGTTGGCACCGATGCCGATGCAGTCGGTCAGGTCGGTGCCGGCGACGCAGAAACCGGTACCGATGACCGGCTCGTCGCAGTCGGCATCGCGCGCGTACTGGCACGAATCGTCCTGTCCGGTGGAGCCGAAGATGGGTCCCTGTCTGGCCGCCTGGCAGTCGGCCTGGGCGGTATTCGGCGGGCACACTCCGGTGCCGACGCCGGGCTCGTCGCACTCGTTGTCGTAGGCGAACTGACAGCTGTTGGCGCCGGGGTTGGGGTTGGCACAGTCGGCGCTGTCGGTGCCGGCGGCACACAGTCCGGTGCCGACGCCCGGCTCGTCGCAGTCGCTGTCGAAGGCGTACGCGCAGCTATTGTCGCCCTGGGCCGACGCCGGCGGCGGCGCGGCGCCGAAAAACAGAACCACGGCGGCGATCGCCGCCAGAACGACCCGACAAAGGCGTCCGCCCGGCATCCGTCCCTCCCATGTAATCCCTGGACCACGATCGGCGGCTCGGCTGAGCCCGGGAACAGACCTATCGACAAATCGCTGGACAGCGACCTGAATGCGGGCCGACTCCGCACGTCCGACAGATTACAGGATCGCGCGCGCCGCCACTAGACCACACTTCTCACCCCGGGGCGTTCGACGCCGCGGGCGGACCGCCTAGCCGCGACGCAGACCGTGGCCAGTGTGAGAGGTGCGGACTAGGTGCCCGACCGCACGGCGTGCCAATAGTTGCGGTTCTGCGGGCTCAGGAAGATGTCGTGACGCGCCGCCAGACATTGGCGGAAGCTGATGAATCCGCCGCCGGGGATCTCGACGCAACGGCCGAAGGCCTCCTCCGCCATGGCCACGCCTTCGGTGTCGCCGCTGAGCGTGGGGCCGACCGCCGCCAGCACCGAAGTCCACAGCCCGGCGCGATCGGGCACGTCACCGAACCCGTCGTCGGGCACCGCGTTGACCAATCGGTTGGTGATCAGCGCCGCCACCGTCGCGGCGCCGGCCCGGTCGACCAGACGTTCGGCCACCCGGCGCAACGGGCCGGTCACCAGCGCGATCTCGGACTCGACCGCTGGGTCGTCGCTGGCCAACAGGGTAGTGGGCACCAGCGACGCCAGGGCGCCGACCTCGACCACCGGGTCGCGCAGCCCCATCGCCGCCAACCGGTCCGCCGACACCTCCAGGCGCACCGCCCGGTTCGACCGGACCGCGACGACCTCAGCGAACTCGCCCACCGGCAGCCGCACGCGCCGGCCGTCGGCGGTCGACGCCAGCACCACGACCGCGGCCAGGCTGTTCGGGGCCAGCGCGTACAGCGTGCCCGGCGCCGGCACCGGCGCATATTCCTGCATGCAGAAGGTCGACAGCTCGACGGTGCAGCGCCCGTCGGCGCAGTCCAGCGGGACGGCGCCGTTGCTGGCAATCAGCCCGAGAATCTGCGGCTCGCGCGCCAGGCTGTCGCCCGGCGCGGCAACGACCATACCGGCGAACGCAACCGCCGCCGCAACCATGGTGAGGCATTGACGCATGGGCCGGACTTCCCCCTCTGGATCGATGATTGTTGGCACTAAAATCGCACGAGTCGCCCGGCCGGTCAAATCGCGGCGGCGACGGCCGCCGATCCGCTCTGCCCCGGCCGGTCACTCGCAAGGCCCTCCAATGCGGTATGGGATCGTCTCGAGTCCTCGTCGGCGGCAGGTTCATGACGCTCACCCGTAGTGCCCCGTTTTCCGGGGTCGCGCGAACGATCGGCGCCGCAGTTCCGAACACCGACTTGTCCTGCTGGCACGCGATTCATGACAACGTTTGCGCCGCCCGCCGTTCCGCGTTGCGTCGGCATGCGACCGACGCTATCTGTTCAGCAGGTGCGGGAGGACCTGATGAAAACGCAAACGACGTCACCCGTCCACGTGGTCGGCGGTGGACTCGCCGGCAGCGAGGCGGCGTGGCAGCTGGTCCGGGCCGGCGTTCCGGTGGTGCTGCACGAGATGCGTCCGGAGCGGATGACCGAGGCGCACCAGACCGACGGTTTCGCCGAGCTGGTATGCTCCAACTCGTTCCGGTCCGACGACGCCGACCAGAACGCCGTCGGCTTGCTGCACGAGGAGATGCGCCGCTGCGGCTCGCTGATCATGGAGAGCGGCGATGCGCACAAGGTGCCGGCCGGCGGCGCGTTGGCGGTCGACCGCGACGGATTCTCGCGCGCGGTGACCGCCACGCTGGCGTCGAACCCGCTGATCACCATCGAGCGCGCCGAGGTCGACGGCCTGCCGCCGGCCGACTGGGACAGCGCGATACTGGCGACGGGCCCCCTCACCTCACCGGCCCTGGCCGCCGCTATACAGGAGCTGACCGGCGAGCGCGAGCTGGCGTTCTTCGACGCCATCGCGCCGATCGTCTATAAGGAAGCGATCGACTTCTCCCAGGCCTGGTACCAGTCGCGCTATGACAAGGCGGGCCCAGGCGGCACCGGCGCGGACTATATCAATTGCCCGCTGACCGAGGCCCAATACCGCACGTTCATCGACGACCTGCTGGCCGCGCCCAAGACCGAGTTCAACGAGTGGGAGCGGGACACGCCCTATTTCGAGGGCTGTCTGCCGATCGAGGTGATGGCCGAGCGCGGCGTCGACACGCTGCGCTATGGCCCGATGAAACCGGTCGGGCTGACCAACCCGCATCGTCCGGACAAGCCGCACGCCGTCGTGCAGTTGCGCCAGGACAACGCGCTGGGCACGCTCTACAACATGGTCGGCTTCCAGACCAAGCTGAAATACGGCGAACAGAAGCGCGTCTTTCGCACCATCCCGGGGCTCCAGCATGCGGAATTCGCCCGCCTCGGCGGCATCCACCGCAACACCTTCATGAACAGCCCGAAGCTGCTGGACGGCGTGCTGCGGCTCCGCACCATGCCGCGTCTGCGTTTCGCCGGCCAGGTGACCGGGGTGGAGGGCTACGTCGAAAGCGCCGCCATCGGGCTGCTGGCGGGCCGGTTCGCCGCGGCGGAACGGCTCGGCCAGGTGCCATCGACGCCGCCGGTGACCACCGCGCTGGGCGCCCTGCTCGCCCACATCACCGGTGGCGCGGAGGCGGCGACCTTCCAGCCGATGAACGTCAATTTCGGTCTGTTCCCGCCGCAGGAGGATGCCGCGGCCAGGAAGGTCAAGGGGCGTGAGCGAAGGCGGCTTTACGCCGTCCGCTCAAGGGGCGTGAGCGAAGGCGGCTTTACGCCGTCCGCGCGCTGGCCGACCTCGACGCCTGGCTCGCCCGGCCGCGCGCCGCCGCCTGATCCCGGGCCGGCGAGGTCGCGCGAGACGGTCTCACGGGATCGTTGCGCCGCGCCGCCGCCTGGCCCCCTTCGGAGACACCCGATGTCGCAGTCCGACCGCGCCGCGTTTTGGGACAACAAGTTCCGCGCCGAGGGCTATCTGTACGGCACCCGGCCGAACGCCTTCCTGGTCGCCGAAAGCTACCGGCTGACGCCGGGACAGCGCATCCTCACGGTCGGCGACGGCGAGGGCCGCAACGGCGTTTGGCTGGCGGAACAGGGCTTCAGAGTAGCTTCCGTCGACGTCTCGCCGCGGGCGCTGCAGAAGGCCGGCAGGCTGGCGCTGGACCGCGGCGTGTCGCTGACCACCATATGCGCCGACCTGACCGACTGGGTCTGGCCGCAGGCCGAGTACGACGCGGTGGTGGCGATTTTTCTCCATTTCCGCCCGCCGCCGCGCCGGCGCGTGCACCAGTCCATCGCGGCAGCCTTGAAGCCCGGTGCTCATCTGATTCTCGAAGCCTTCACACCGGACCAGCTCATCCACCACTCCGGCGGCCCGCCAGAGCGCGAGCTGATGTACACCGCCGCCATGCTGGCGGAGGATTTCGCCGGGCTCGACATCCTCGAGCTGGAGGAAGCCACGACGACGCTGGCGGAAGGCACCGGTCACAGTGGCGAGGCCGCGGTCGTCCGTCTGATCGCGCGCCGCCCGGCCGGCTGACCGCCCGGGTCGGGGCATTCGTCGCCACGCACCCGTACGGCATTGCAGTCGCTCCCGCCGGTCGCCCATCGTCGTCGGACTATTCTCGACCTCCGACGATTTGTGCTAAGAATTCCGGAAGCGATTCGCTTGTTCCGAGCGGGTTGGCATCACAACAATCCGGGGAGGGCGAAATGGCCAACGTCCTGCAGAACCTGCAATCCACCATCATCGCCGGCATCGTCCTGACCATCGTGATGATTCTCATCGTCGTCGGCGTGCATTCCCAGGGCCTCGCCTTCGACCTCGGCTGGTGGTCGTTCCTCTTTCGCTGGCTGCACGTGTTGAGCGGCGTCATGTGGATCGGACTGCTGTGGTACTTCAACTTCGTGCAGATTCCCAACATGCCGAAGATCCCCGACGAGCAGAAGCCGGCGATCGGTAAGGTGATCGCGCCGGCGGCGCTGTTCTGGTTCCGCTGGAGCGCGATGTCGACCATCGTCACCGGGCTGATCGTGGCCTGGATCAACGGCTACATCGTCGACGCCCTCGCGGTGGGGATCACCGACGGCGTCGCCAGGCACACCGCGATCGGGATCGGCATGTGGCTCGGCGTGATCATGTGGTTCAACGTCTGGTTCGTGATCTGGCCGAACCAGAAACGGGCGCTGGGATTGGTCGAAGTCGACGCCGACAGCAAGGCCAAGTCGGCGCGCACCGCGATGCTGTTCTCGCGCACCAACACGCTGCTGTCG
>JAZFQW010000412.1:0-2124 GCA_036445335.1 Alphaproteobacteria bacterium
CATCGGCATCCCGATCCTGGTCGCGGCGCTGGCGTGGAGCCTGTACCGCGTGGTGAAGGGCTTCCTGCTGCTGACCGACGGCAAGCCGATCGACGATCCGGCCGCGCTGATCTGAGGCTAGCCCGCCTCTAGCAGGTAGTCGATCAGCGCCTCGAGTTTTTCCTCGTCGCGGACGCCAGGGAAGGGCATCCGGTTGCCCGGCAGATATTCTCTCGGGTTGGCCAGATACCCTTCCAGCGTCTCCTCGTTCCAGACGATGCCCGAGTCCTTCATGGCGTCGGAATAGCGGAAGCCCTCCACGGTGCCCGCCGTCCGGCCGTCCAGCCCGGCAAGGCTGGGACCCACCCGGTGCACCCCGGCATCCAGCGAGTGGCAGGCCTTGCACTGGTTGAACACCCGCTCGCCGTCTTCCTGCGCCAGCGCCGAGCCACCGCCCAGCGTCAGGATCGCCGCGCCCCAGGCCGCCGCGACCATCAGTCCACGCAACCGCCGGTCCGTTCGTTGATTTCGCATGCCGTTCCTCGCCTTTCGTTCGCTGTCTCGTACCCGCATTTCTCGCACTGACCGCGCAGACTGCGGCCAGTGCGAGAATTGCGGTCTAGCCTAGCAAGTCCCATTGCGGAAACAATAGTTCACATTGCCATCGGCAGCGGCTCCGACCAAATGACACAGGAAAATGTGCGGGCTAAAGATGGCACGAGGATGTCGCCGTCGCGCCGCGCGGACTCCACCAAATCGCCGCAAACAAGAGTGACAATCGATATGAAAAACTAAGAATGGATGGGCTCCGGGTGATGTCGATTTCGAAGATCTTGCTTAATGTATCGCTGGCGTTTTTAGGTCTCGTGCTCGTCGGTTGTTCGAGCTATGTGCAGACGACATCCGGTCGGGATTACCCGTCGGAGTACGCCGAGATCGATGATTTCGGCGGCTTCGATATCGACCGGCAGGTCCACGACGTGGCCGCAGTCGAGCCGACCCTGCGGTTTCCGGCGCGCATCGGGCTGGCGCGGATCGACACCGGCGACCTCGCGGCGATCCCGGCGGAGGAGGCCGAGGCGTGGGCGGCGTCCGCCGAGCGGCTCGGCCCGACATTCGGCGAATTCGTTCCGGTCAACCGGCTGGTCGTCGATATGTTGGCGCCGCCGCTGGCGGGGCTGCACAGCAGGGCCGACTACGCGCGGCAGGTGATCGAGAAGATCAGGCTGGGCGCCGCCCGCCAGCATCTCGACGCCGTCCTGATCTATCAGACCCATGGCACCGGCAGCATCCGCGACAACGGATTTGCCATGGCGGACTGGACGGTGGTCGGCGCCTTCCTACTGCCGGGCCGCTCGGTCGATGCCGCCGTCTACGGGACGGCGCTGCTGGTCGACGTCCGCAACGGTTATCCATATGGTTCCGCCGATACCCTAGTGGAACGCAGCACGCTAACCCCTGCGCGGTCGGCGTCCTCGACGATGTCGCGGGTCGACGACGAGGCCCGCACCGCCGCCGTGCTGGCCCTGGTCGGCGACGTCGAGCGGATGATGCTGCAGTTGAAGGAAGAGCTGGAGGGCATCGCCGCGGCGGAGGGCGACTGGGCGTTCTGAGCCGGACCGGCGGGACCGCCCGGACGCGACGCAGGCCGCAGCCAGCCTGAGAGGCTCCTATCCCCGCAGCCTCCCGCCGGTCTGCTTCTCGACGTTGGCGATGATCTTCGTCCTTACCGCCTCGATCTCGGCGTCGGTCAGGGTCGCCTCGGTCGGCTGCAGGGTGACGGCGATGGCGATGCTCTTCATGCCGTCGCCGATGCCCTCGCCCTCGTAGAGGTCGAACACCTCGACGCCGGCGATCAGCGTCTTGTCGCTGCCCCTGGCGGCGCGCACGACCTTGTCGGCGGTCACCGCGCTGTCGACGACGAAGGCGAAGTCGCGCTTGACCGGCTGGAGCGGCGACAGCTTGAGCAGCGGTCGGGCGGTCTTCACCGCCTTGGGCCGCGGCACCGCGTCCAGGAAAGCCTCGAACGCGGCGACCGGTCCGGCGACGTCCAACGTCGCCAGCACCGCGGGGTGGATCTCGCCGAACTGGGCCAGCACGGTCGGTCCCAGGCGCAGGCAGCCCGAGCGGCCGGGGTGGTACCAG
>JAZFQW010000413.1:0-4308 GCA_036445335.1 Alphaproteobacteria bacterium
GCGCCGCGTTTCGTGATCGTCGCCAACACGACCACGCGTGACGGTGGCGCGGCGGTGGTCGCCGGCAACGAACGGGTGCTGCGCGCCCGCCTGGCCGACGCCCGGTTCTTCTGGGACCAGGACCGCAGGGTGAAGCTGGAGGACCGGGTCCCGGCGCTTCGAAACATAATTTTCCACGCCAGGCTGGGCAGCATGGAGGACAAGGTTTTCCGGATGAAGTCACTCATAGATGACCTCTTGAGGTCGTTGCCGAACCTAGATGTCAATTCAGCTCGATCAGCCGCCCTGCTCGCCAAGGCCGACTTAACCACCGGCATGGTCGGCGAGTTCCCTGAACTGCAGGGCGTGATGGGCCGCTACTACGCCCTGGCCGAGGGCGAGACCGCGGAGGTTGCCGAGGCGATCGCGCAGCACTACTCGCCGCTGGGGCCCAACGATTCCTGCCCGAGCGAGCCGACCGCCGTCGCAGTGGCGTTGGCCGATAAGATCGACACACTGGTCGGCTTCTTCGCCATCGACGAGAAGCCGACCGGCAGCCGCGATCCTTATGCCCTTCGCCGTGCCGTGCTGGGTGTGATCAGGCTAGTAGTCGAGAACAGGACTCGGATGCCATTGTCCGAGATCATTCAGAACTCCTGGCAACTCTACAAAAACCAGGGGAAGCAACTCAGCGACCTGGAAAAAACTAATGCAGACCTGCTGTCCTTCTTCGCCGATCGGCTCAAGGTCGCGCTGCGCGAGAAGGGGGTGCGGCACGACCTGATCGACGCGGTGTTCTCGCTGGGCGGCGAGGACGATCTGGTGCGGCTGTTGGAGCGGGTGGAGGCGCTGGGGGCGCTTCTCGACAGCGATGACGGCGCCAACCTGCTGGTCGCGTATCGCCGCGCCGCCAATATCGTGCGCATCGAATCGAAAAAAGACAAGCGGAGCTACGACGACGCGGTCGATCGCAAGCTGCTGCGCGAGACCGACGAAAAGACGCTGGCCAGTGCGCTGGCCGGCGCGACTGAGCGGGTCGACCCGCTGCTGGCCGACGAGGACTTCTCAGGCGCGATGGCGGCGCTGGCGGGGTTGCGGTCGCCGATCGATGATTTCTTCGACCACGTCACCGTCAATGTCGACGATCCGGCGCTGCGGGCAAACCGGCTGGCACTTCTGTCGGAGATCACCGCGACGATGAACCGGATCGCCGATTTCTCCAGGATCGAAGGATAGGCGGCATTGGCGGCGGCGATGTGCCACAATAGTGTCACCAAGGCACCGAAATTCCCCCGATTCGGTATGCCGTGCTGTCCGAAAGACCGGCCGCTGACGGTCGCGGCCGTCGACGATCCGGGGTCCGGCCGGCGGGCGCGCGGCGGCGTGATCGGATATTCACTTTTCTCCGCCATCCTGTGTGGCGGCGGGCCAAAGGGGGACGTGTCGGGGCGATGAGCAAATGGGTGTACGGCTTCGGCGGCG
The DNA here is from genome assembly GCA_036445335.1 of Alphaproteobacteria bacterium. Classification (GTDB taxonomy): domain Bacteria; phylum Pseudomonadota; class Alphaproteobacteria; order DSM-16000; family Inquilinaceae; genus JAZFQW01. Next base: position 1,462 of record JAZFQW010000413.1, read on the forward strand.
GGACGGCCGACGGGGCGGCGGCGATGAAGGACCTGTTAGGCGGCAAGGGGGCAAACCTGGCGGAGATGAGCCGGCTGGGCCTGCCGGTGCCGCCGGGCTTCACCGCGACAGCCGAGGTCTGCGGCCACTACTACGCCAACGGCCGGCAGTATCCGCCGGCGCTGCGCGACCAGGTCGCGGCGGCGATGGGACGGATCGAAGCGCTGGTCGGCACGCGGTTCGGCGATTCGGCCGACCCGCTGCTGGTGTCGGTGCGGTCCGGCGCGCGCGCCTCGATGCCGGGCATGATGGACACGGTGCTCAATCTCGGTCTCAACGACGCGACGGTTGAGGGTCTGGCCGCCAACACCGGCGACCCGCGCTTCGCCTATGACAGCTATCGCCGCTTCATCCAGATGTACGGCGACGTCGTGCTGGGCGTCGAGCACTACCAGTTCGAAGATGTGCTGGAGTCCGCCAAGCGCGACCGCGGGATTACGCTTGACACCGAACTGACCGCGGAGGATCTGCGGGCGGTCGTCCAGAGCTACAAGCGATTGGTGGCGGACACGCTGGACGCGCCGTTTCCGCAAGACCCCGAGGAACAGTTGTGGGGGGCGATCGGCGCCGTGTTCGGGTCGTGGCTGAACCAGCGCGCGGTAACCTATCGCCGGCTGCACGACATCCCCGTCGAGTGGGGCACGGCGGTCAACGTCCAGGCGATGGTGTTCGGCAACATGGGCGAGGACTGCGTCACCGGTGTCGCCTTCACCCGCGACCCGTCGACCGGCGAGAACGCGTTCTACGGCGAATTCCTGGTCAACGCCCAGGGCGAGGACGTGGTCGCCGGCATCCGCACGCCGCAGCCGCTGACCATCGCGTCGCGGCGGGCCAGCGGATCCGACCTGCCGACCATGGAAGAGACGATGCCGGCGCTGTTCGCCGAGCTGAACGGGATCCGCGGTAAGCTCGAGGCGCACTATCGTGACATGCAGGACATCGAGTTCACGGTCCAGCAGGGCCGGCTGTACATCCTGCAGACCCGGTCGGGCAAGCGCACCGCCGCGGCGGCGCTGAAGATCGCGGTCGACATGTGCGACGAGGGGCTGATCGACCGCGCGGATGCGGTCGGCCGCGTCGACCCGGCGGCGCTGGACCAGCTGTTGCACCCGATGCTGGACCCCGGCGCCGAGCGCACGGTGATCGCGCGCGGCCTGCCGGCCTCGCCGGGGGCCGCCTGCGGCCGTATCGTGATGAGCGCCGACGAGGCCGAGGCCAAGGGGCAGCGCGGCGAACCGGTCGTCCTGGTGCGCAGCGAGACCAGCCCCGAGGACATCCACGGCATGCACGCCGCAGTCGGCATTCTGACGACGCGCGGCGGCATGACCAGCCACGCCGCCGTGGTGGCGCGCGGCATGGGCCGGCCCTGCGTGTCGGGCGCCGGCGAGGTCAGCGTCGACACCAAGGCGCGCACCCTGACGGTTCGCGGCGTGACCCTGAAGGCCGGCGACATCATTACGCTGGACGGCTCGACCGGTGAGGTCATGCAGGGCGAGGTGCCGACGATCCAGCCCAAGCTGTCCAGCGAATTCGCCACGTTGATGAACTGGGCCGACGCGATCCGCCGCATGCGCGTCCGCGCCAACGCGGAGACGCCGGCGGATGCCAGGACCGCGCTGGAGTTCGGCGCGGAAGGGATCGGGCTGTGTCGGACCGAGCACATGTTTTTCGAGGCCGAGCGGATCATCGCGGTGCGCCGCATGATCGTCGCCGACAACGAGGCGGAGCGCCGCGCCGCTCTGGCCGACCTGCTGCCGATGCAGCGCCAGGACTTCGTCGAGCTGTTCCGGATCATGCGCGGGCTGCCGGTCACCGTGCGCCTGCTCGACCCGCCGCTGCACGAGTTCCTGCCGCATTCGCCGGAGGAGATGGCCGACGTGGCGAAGGCAGCCGGCACCGACCCGCTGCGCGTCAAGCAACGCGCCATCCAGCTGCAGGAAAGCAACCCGATGCTGGGACACCGCGGCTGTCGATTGGGCGTGACGTATCCCGAGATCTACGAGATGCAGGCGCGGGCGATCTTCGAGGCGGTCGCCGCGGTCGCCGACGAGGCCGGCACGACGGTAACGCCGGAAATCATGATCCCGCTGGCGTTCTCCAAGAAGGAGATCGACATCCTGAAGGCGGTGATCGTCGAGGCCGCGGGTCAGGTCGAGCGCGAGACCGGAACCAAGCTCGACTTTCTGGTCGGCACGATGGTGGAGCTGCCGCGCGCCGCGTTGCTGGCACACGAATTGGCCGAAACGGCGGAATTCTTCAGCTTCGGGACCAACGACCTGACCCAGACCACCTTCGGCATCAGCCGCGACGACGCCGCCGCGTTCCTGCCGGCGTACGAGGCCGCCGGGATCGTCGAGCGCGATCCGTTCGTCACCCTCGACCGGGCCGGCGTCGGCGAGCTGGTGCGGCTGGGGTGCGAGCGCGGCCGTGCCGCCCGGCCCGATCTGAAGTTGGGCATCTGCGGCGAGCATGGCGGCGACCCGGCCTCCATCAGCTTCTGTGAGGCGGTCGGGCTGGACTACGTCAGCTGCTCGCCCTACCGCGTGCCGATCGCCCGCCTGGCCGCGGCGCAGGCGACGATGTCCACGGACTCCGGCTACTAGGAGCCTGTCCGAGTAATGCCTATGGTCCGCATCGACCAGGGATACACGAGTGTTAGGAGCGGGCGCGCAGGCGATGCCGGGCGCATCGTCAAGCGCCTGCGACGCGGCACTCGTGTATCCCTGGTCGACCCGCAGGGCCGCGTTTTGAAGGGCTTGGGACGTCGTCTGGGGCCGCACGCGGTGCGTCCAGCAAAGCCACGCGACG
>JAZFQW010000414.1:0-2216 GCA_036445335.1 Alphaproteobacteria bacterium
GCGCCGTCCTGGCGGCCTGCGCGGAGCGCGCGCCGGACCGCCTGAACACCTGGATCAACCGGCGGATCGTCGAGCTCTACACCGACTTATTCGACATGGGCCATGCCCACAGCGTCGAATGCTGGAGGGACGGCGGGCTGGTCGGCGGGCTTTATGGCGTATCGATCCACGGCGCCTTCTTCGGCGAGAGCATGTTCAACCGCGAACGCGACGCCAGCAAGGTCGCGCTGGTGCATCTGGTGGCGCAGCTGCGCTGGGGCGGCTTCCTGCTGCTCGACACCCAGTTCAACACCGACCATTTGCACCAGTTCGGCGGCCGCGAGATCCCGCAGGCGACCTACAAGGCGCGGCTGGCCGAGGCGCTGAAGGTGGACGGGCGCATCAACCCCGGCGCCGACGCCGACGCGCTGGCCGCGCTGCTGGACAGGGGGTGACGCCCCGGTGGCATTGCGACCGGCAACTACTGGCGTACCGCCGCCCTAGCGGCCAAGCGCGGCGGGGGTGCGCCCGGGCGGCGGCGGCGCGTAGGGCAGCCGGTATCGCGACACCTGCCCGAAATCCTCCGGCTCGCCGGTGATCCGGTCGGCGCAGCGCACCACCCAGATGTCGAACACCGGGTGGTCCAGCGCCGATACCGCGGGCGACGACGAGAACATCCAGCCGGAGAACACGCCGTGCTGGTCTTCGCCGGGCGGCTCGTCGGAGATCTCCACGAAGGCGGCGTTTTCCGGCGTCTCGTCGGGCCCTGTCGAGCGGCACGCGCGAACTGTGATCTCCAGCGTGCCGAACGCCACCGAGTCGCCGACCGGCACCTGCAGCCGCGACACCTTCGCGGTGATCTTGTCGAGCCCCTGCAGCACCGCGACCGCCCGGTCGATTGTCGGCCGCGCCGCCGACGCCGGCGCCGCCGCGCCTACCACGACCAACGCCGCCAAGGCGGCAAACGCTGTCCGGCGTCGCCACATCGGCGAGCCCCTGCGCGGTGCGGGGTCCCGTGTCCTGCGATGGTGCAAGTCCTGATCCCTGGTCTGCATTTCCCACACTTGCCGCGGCCTGCGTCAGGGGGTGTCGTCGCCCAGGTCGAAGATCACCTGCCCCAGCAGCTCCTCCAGATCCGGCGGCGACTGGGTGTACTCGATGATGCCGCCGTCGGCGATGATGTCGATGTCGCCGCCGGGGTCGAGCCGCATGTATTTGCCGCCCAGCAGCCCCTCGCTGGCGATGACCGCCGCCGTGTCGGTTGGCAGCTCGATGCTGTCGTCGATGCTCATCCGCACCTCGGCCAGAAATGTCGTGGTGTCGAGCTCCTGGCCGATGACCGACCCGACCTTGACGCCACTGATCCGCACGTCGCTGCCCACCGCTAGCCCGGCGATGCTGGAGAACTTCGCCGTCACCTCGTAGCCGTCGACCCGGCCCAGGCCGGCGCTGGTGTACGCGAAGATCAAGAAGAACATGGCGACCGCCAGCACGACTGCGCCCATCACGGTTTCGATCATGTTGCGCTGCATCTGCGGGTCATCCCTGCTGACGTGCCGGACCGGCCACCCGTGCCAACGTCGGGAAAAGAGCGGTCCGTAGAGGACTACTCTATTCCGAATGAAGGCACTAATTCGGCGTCCAGGGTTCGTAATCACCGGTCGCCGGCGCGCGCTGGCCACCCTTCTCCACCGCTCCAGGCGGCCGGTAGGCCAAGGCGGTGCCCGTCAGATTGGGGATATGGGCCTTCTGCCACGCGTGCCGGAACGGGCTGGTTTCGCCGGGCGCCTCGCGCTGCTGCAGGTGCAGCCAGCCGTGCCATTCCGGCGGCACCCGGCTCGCCTCCGACTCGCCGCCGTTGAACACCACCCAGCGCCGCTCGCGCTTGCCGCCGGCGGTCTTGCGGTCGCGGTAGTATTTGTTGCCGTCGTGATCAGTGCCGACCAGCTCGCCGCGGCGCCACGTCTTGTAGCGCAGGAACGCCCGGCCGCACCATTCGTAGAAATCGAAGCCCATGTTCCGAAGCGTTGTTGCCGAGAGTCCCGGAATCGATCGGCGGGACTATGGCACCTGCCGCCAGACACGTCCAGCGGCCAGCCGCGCCGCCAGACAGCGCGGGCCGCGGTCCTCCAGCCTGCAATTCTCATACTGGCCACGGTCTGCGTCGCGTCCGGGCAGTCCGAGCCGCCAGGAGAAGGCCGAAGAGCGTGGCAACGCTACGGTCGAGGCGTTCAACG
>JAZFQW010000415.1:0-5556 GCA_036445335.1 Alphaproteobacteria bacterium
AGTGTTATTAAGGTTCAGGGAGTGGGTCAACTTTTAACCTCCAAGATAATGAACTATTCTTAGGCTCGCTAACAGTTTGAGCGAACATCCGATTTTTCCAGGCACGGCCTTAACAGATCGATTCGTCGACGTTCGCAGCCTTATGTAACAGAAAACGAGCAGCCCTCTCGGGGACGGCGCTGTTAACAGGATGGTCGGGGCAAAAAACGTAGGCGTGACCGTATGTTAGGTTTTCTTCTGGTAACCCGCCCAATCTCCGATGTCCCCGTCTGCCTATACCCGGCGGTAAACCACGCCCGCTTTGAGGCGGAAGGCCGACATTCGAGTCCGCTTTGCGCTTTCGGCGCATCGGGTTTCAGTCTGATACACGACCCGCTGTCGGGTTGCCTGGCGGCGGTCGACCGAGTATGGATACGCCGCCTCGCCGCGGCAATGCGAGGACTATCGTGTTGCCGCGCCGCGAGGCATATATTTTGGCAGGGCACTGACCCGCGGCACCCGACGGGATTCCATGGCGCGCATCGTGCAGAAATTCGGCGGCACCTCGGTGGCCGATATCGACCGCATCAAGGCGGCGGCGCGGCGCGTGCTGGCCGAGGTCGAGCACGGCAACCAGGTCGCCGTGGTGGTCTCCGCCATGGCCGGCATCACCAACCAGCTGGTCGAATACTGCAGCGACGTTGCGCCGATCTACGACGCGCGCGAATACGACGCCGTGGTGGCGTCGGGCGAGCAGGTGACCGCCGGGCTGATGGCGATGGCGCTGCAGAATCTGGGCGTTCCGGCGCGGTCGTGGCTGGGCGGCCAGATCGCCATTCGCACCGACGACGTGCACGGCAAGGCGCGCATCACCGCGATCGAGACCGACGAGCTGGACCGCCGCATGGCGACCGGCGAGGTGCCGGTTGTCGCCGGGTTCCAGGGGATCGCGCCGAATGGCCGGATTACCACCCTGGGGCGCGGCGGATCTGACACCTCGGCGGTGGCGCTGGCGGCGGCGCTGCGGGCCGAGCGCTGCGACATCTACACCGACGTGGACGGCATCTATACCTGCGACCCTCGAATCGTGCGCGGCGCGCGCAAACTTCATAAGATCACCTACGAAGAAATGCTGGAAATGGCCTCGCTGGGGACCAAGGTGCTGCAGACCCGCTCGGTCGAGATCGCGATGAACCACCGGGTCCGGCTGCAGGTGCTGTCCAGTTTCGACGACGCGCCCGGTACGTTTGTGGTGGACGAGGACGAAATCGTGGAACAACAGGTCGTCAGCGGCATAGCGTACAGCCGAGACGAGGCCAAGATCACCCTGCTCGGGGTGCCCGACCGGCCGGGCGTGGCGGCGGCGATCTTCGGACCATTGTCCGACGCCGCCATCAACGTCGACATGATCGTCCAGAACATCTCCGACGACGGCAAGTCGACCGACCTGACCTTCACCGTCAACCAAGCCGAGCTGGACGGCGCCGTCCAAGTGCTGACCGGACTGCAGAAGCAACTGGGCTTCCGGCACGTGCGGCCGGACGGCGAGGTCGTGAAGATCTCGGTCATCGGCGTCGGCATGCGCAGCCACGCCGGGGTCGCCCAGCGGATGTTCAAAGCGCTGGCGGAAAACGGCATCAATATCCAGGTGATCTCGACATCCGAGATCAAGATCAGCGTTCTGGTGGCGGAGAAATATACCGAGTTGGCGGTGCGCGCGCTGCACACCGCCTACGCCCTGGACGAGGTCTGATGAGCGCGGCCCAGGGCTTCGACGCCCCGGGCCACGGCGGACAGGGCATCAGCCCCTCGCGGCGGCTGCTGGCCCGCCTGCGCGACGTCATGGCGGCGTCGGGCGGCGCCCAGGCGCGCCTCGACAAGATCGTCCGGCTGATCGCCGCCGAAATGGTCGCCGAGGTGTGCTCGTGCTACGTCATGCGTCCGGGCGAGGTGCTGGAGTTGTTCTCCACCATCGGCCTCAATCCCGCGGCGGTGCATCGGACCCGCCTGCGAGTCGGCGAGGGTCTGGTCGGCGAGGTCGCGGCGACCGCGCGGTCGCTGGCGATCGCCAACGCCCCGAGCCATCCCAGCTTCGCCTATCGACCGGAGACCGGTGAGGAGGCCTTCCATTCCCTGCTGGGCGTGCCACTGCTGCGCGGCGGGCGGGTGCGCGGCGTGCTGGTGATCCAGAACCGCCAGCGCCGCAACTACACCGAGGAGGAGGTCGAGACCCTGCAGACCATCGCCATGGTGGTCGCGGAACTGGTCGCCAGCGGCGAGCTCGGCGCGCGCGAGGAGCTGGCCGGCGACTCCGGCGGCGAGGTGCTGCCGTCGCGGATCGCCGGTCTCAAGCTCAACGACGGGCTGGCCCAGGGGCTGGCGGTGCTGCACCGGCCGCAGCTGACCGTCCGCGAGATGGTCGCCGAGGACCCGGTGGCGGAGGCGGCGCGCCTGCGCACCGCGGTGGAGGCGATGCACAGCTCGCTGGACGCCCTGCTGGCCGCCACCGCAGCGTCGCGGATCGCCGAGTCCATCGACATCCTGGAGACCTACCGGATGTTCGCCGAGGACCGCGGCTGGCTGAACCGCATCAACGAGGCGATCAACACCGGCCTGACCGCCGAGGCCGCGGTGCAGCGGGTGCAGAACGACATGCGCGCCCGCATGGCGCACATGACCGATCCCTATATCCGCGAGCGGTTGATGGACTTCGACGACCTGGCCAACCGACTGTTGCTGCATCTGGCCGGCAAGACCTCGGCCGCGGCCGCCGGCACCCTGCCGGACGACGTCGTCCTGGTCGCCCGCTCGATCGGCCCCGCGGAGCTGCTGGACTACGACCAGCGCCGTTTGCGCGCGCTGGTGCTCGAGGAGGGGTCGGCGGCCAGCCACGTCGCCATCGTCGCGCGCGCGCTGGACATCCCGATGGTGGGCCAGTGCCGCGACCTGTTATCGCTGATCGAGCCGATGGACCCGGTGCTGGTCGACGGCGACAACGGCCAGATCTTCGTCCGCCCGGCGGAGGACGTGCGGTCGGTGTTCACCGACAACGTCCGGCTGCGCGACCGGCGCCGGCTCGAATACGCCGAACTGGCGGGGCTGCCGGCAACGACCCGCGATGGGGTGGAGGTCTCGCTCAACATCAACGCCGGCCTGCTGGTCGATCTGCCGCACCTGCACGCGATGGGCGCCGACGGAGTCGGCCTCTACCGCACCGAGATTCCCTTCATGGTGCGATCGGCCTATCCCGACGTGGCGGCGCAGACCGCGCTGTACGCGCGGGTGCTCGACCAGGCGGCGGGCAAGCCGGTGGTGTTCCGCACGCTCGATGCCGGCGGCGACAAGCAATTGCCCTATTTCAACGACCAGGCGCAGAATAACCCTGCGCTCGGCTGGCGCGCCATCAGGATCGGCCTCGACCGGCCGGCGATGCTGCGCATGCAGCTCCGCGCGGTGCTGCGCGCGGCGCGCGGCCGGCCGGTCGACGTGATGTTCCCGATGGTGGCGGAAGTGGCGGAATTCGACGCCGCCCGGCGGCTGCTGGACATGGAGCTAGAGCGCGCCGCGGCCGACGGCTACGCGTTGCCGAAGGCGCTCAGGGTCGGCGTCATGGTCGAGGTGCCGGCGCTGCTCTGGCAGCTGCCGGCGCTGCTGTCGAGGGCGGACTTCGTCTCGGTCGGGTCGAACGACCTGATGCAGTATCTGTTCGCGGCGGATCGCGGCAACCCGAAGCTGGCACAGCGCTACGACCCGCTGTCGCCGCCGCTGCTAGACATCATGAAAGACTTGGCAGAGCGCTGTACCGACGCCGGCGTGCCGATCAGCGTGTGCGGCGAAATGGCCGGCCGGCCGCTCGAGGCCATGGCGCTGGTCGGGCTGGGAATGCGCAACCTGTCGATGGCGCCGACGGCGATCGGCGCGGTCAAGGCGATGATCCGCAGCCTTAAGGTGGCGCCGCTGTCCGACTATCTCGACCTGATGCGCGCGGGCACGCGCAGCAGCCTGCGGGAAAGCCTGCGCGCCTTCGCCCGCGACCATGGTGTCAGGATCTGACCAGCCTGCACTTCTCGCACTGGCCGCGGTCTGCGTCGCGCCCGGGCGGTCCGAGCCACCAGGAGAATGCCGAAGAGCGTAGCAACGCTGCGGTCGAGGCGTTCGACGCAGCGGGTGGGCCATCCGGGCGCGACCCGCAGCGCGGACCGTGGCCAGTGTGAGAAGTGCGGGCTAGGCCGTCGATTGCCCTTTGTTCGGGACTCCGAATTTGTTAATACGCCAACACTGTTAACACCTATTAAGGATTGCCTAAGGATTGCCGCGGTAGAAATGGGCACTTGCGAGTGAAATCACCGAATGCGGCTGCGTCCGGCGTCCGCCGCCGCGGTGATTCCATGCGGGACGGAATTCGACCGGCTAATTCAGGTACGAAGAGGCTATGGGGCAAGGTGAGGGGCCTTTGAACGTGGCCGTGATTACCGAGGGCATCGATCGGCCGACGATCGGCCCGGCGCAGCCACCGGTGTGCACGGTGCTGCGCGAAGCCCGTCACGCGGCGGGATACAGCCTGGGCGACGTGTCGCCGGTGCTGCGCATCCGGCCGGCCTATCTGGAGGCGATGGAGGAAGGACGGTACGGCGACCTGCCGGGCACCGTCTACGCCATCGGCTTCGTCCGCACCTATTCCGATTTCCTCAACCTCGACACCGAAGACATCGTCCGCCGGTTCAAGGACGAGGCGTCCGACCTGTCGACGCCGACCGAGTATGTCTTCCCGGTCACCGGGCCGGAGATGCGCGTGCCGGGCGGTGCGCTGCTGGTCACCGGGCTGGTGCTGGCGATGCTAGCCTATGGCGGCTGGTATGTCCTGTCGTCGGACGACGGATCGGTCGCCGAGTCGGTCCCAGAGGTGCCCGAGAGATTAGTCGAGATGGCCGAGCGGCGTGGCGACGCATCCGCCGAAACCGCCGACGGCGGTATCGCGAAACGACCGTCGGCGATGATTCCGGACACGACGTTCCAGGCCACGCTGTCATCGCCTTTGGACTTCGACCCGGCGCTCGGCGCGCCGCCGCCGACCGCGCCGGCCCAGTCGGCCGCGCCGGCCCAGTCGGCCGATCCGAGCGTTGTCGCCGGCGTCGACGCGGCGGCGACGGTGCCGGCGGCACCGCAGATCGCGGCGGTCGATCCGGTCCCGGCCGAAGCGGCACCGTTCGAGCCGGCACCTGTCGAGCTCGTGCCGTTGGCGCCCCCGGTTCCGGCGGTCGCGCCGCCCCGCGATGATCCGCAGCGCCCCCTGTCCACGGCCACCGCGCCGGCGACCGAGCGGTTCTTCGGCGATTCCCTCGTGTTCCGGCCCCGCGCCGTCCGGCCGTCGGACGCGACGGTGGCGAGCACGTTGCCGCCGCCGCCACCGGCGGTGACGCAGGGCGCGATCCGGCAGTACGGCCTGGGCAACGACACGTCGCGGGTGCTGATCCGTGCCATCGAGACGACCTGGGTCCAGGTCAGTGACGCGCAGGGCAACCTGGTGATGACCCGGGTGCTGGAGCCCGGCGACACCTACCGGGTGCCCGATACCGC
>JAZFQW010000416.1:0-7469 GCA_036445335.1 Alphaproteobacteria bacterium
TGTCGCCGGTGTGCATGGGCGCGGCGCTGCATTTCGACATCTGGGTGCCGAACTTCGGCGTGCAGGAATACATGCACCACACCGACGAGACCAACGCAGTCTTCCCGCACGGCTACAGCTTCGCCGACGGCTACCTCTATCCCGGCGACGCCCCCGGCCACGGCGTCGACATCGACGAGGCGCTGGCGGCGAGATTTCCGTACCAACGCGCCTACTTGCCGGTCAACCGGCTGGAGGACGGCACGATGTACAACTGGTGAACCGACTGCGACACTGTCGCACGCGACCGGTAACACGCCGGGCCCGCGGATTCCGCGACCACTCGCCGGCACGGGGACGACGATGAAGGTTGCCGCGATCGGCGAATGCATGGTCGAGTTCAGCCCGCGCCCGGGCGGCGGCTACATCCAGTCGTTCGGCGGTGACACCTTGAATTTCGCCGTCTATCTTGCCCGGCTGGGGGCCGCGGTCGATTACGTCACGGCGCTGGGCGACGATCCGTTCAGCGCGGAGATGCTGGCGGCGTGGCGTGCCGAAGGGGTCGGCACCGACCTCGTCGACATCGCGCCCGGGCGGATGCCGGGGCTCTATGTCATTCGCACCGACGCCGACGGCGAGCGCAGCTTCCACTATTGGCGCGACCGGGCGCCGGCGCGCGAGCTGTTCGCCCGCGCCCACGCCTCCGGCCTGGCCGAGCGGCTGGCCGGCTATGACTGGCTCTACCTGTCGGGGATCACCCTGTCGATTTATGGCCGCGATGGCCGCGCGGTGCTGTTCGAGGTGCTGGACGCGGCGCGCCGCCACGGCGGCCGCGTCGCCTTCGACGGCAACTACCGGCCGCGCGGCTGGAACGAAGACGCCGCGGCGGCGAGGGGCGCGTTCGCCGAGATCCTGCGGCGCGCCGACCTCGCCCTGCCGACCTTCGACGACGAGCACGCGCTGTTCGGCGATCGCGACGCCGAGGCCTGCGCCAGCCGACACCGGGCGGCCGGCATCGGCGAGGTCGTGGTCAAGCAGGGCGAGCGCGGCTGCCTGGTCGGCACCGGCGACGACGCCGTGTGGGTGCCGACCGAACGCGTCGCCGCGCCGGTCGACACCACCGCCGCCGGCGACAGCTTCAACGCCGGCTATCTGGCGGCGCGGCTGGGCGGGGCGGACGCTCCGGCGGCGGCGCGCCAGGGCCATCGCCTCGCCGCGACGGTGATCCGCTATCCCGGCGCCGTCATCCCACGCGACGCGATGCCCGACATGGTCCCGGCGCCACCGACCAGCGAAGGAACGACACGATGAGCGCAGCGTCCGCGGGTGACGTCCCGACCATCGAGCGGGTGATGACGGCGGCACCGGTGATCCCGGTGCTGACGATCCGGCGCGAGGCCGACGCGGTGCCGCTGGCGCGGGCGCTGGTCGCCGGCGGCCTGCCGGTGCTGGAGATCACCCTGCGCACCGACGCCGCGCTGGCAGCGGCGGCGGCGATCGCCGAGGCGGTGCCGGACGCGCTGGTCGGGCTGGGCACGCTGGTCGAGCCGGCCGACGTGGCGAAGGCGCGGGCGGTCGGTGCCCGCTTCGGCGTCAGCCCCGGCCTGACCGAAGAGTTGGCGGCGGCGGCGGCCGCCGACGGCCTGCCGTTCCTGCCCGGCGTCGCCACGGCGTCGGAGCTGATGCGCGCGCGGGCGCTCGGCTTCCGCCACCTCAAATTCTTCCCCGCCGAACCGGCCGGCGGCCGCGCCGCGCTCGGCGGCCTGGCCGGGCCGTTTCCCGACATCCGGTTCTGCCCGACCGGCGGCATCCGCGCCGACACCGCGGCGTCGTACCTGGCTCTGCCCACCGTGCTGTGCGTCGGCGGCTCTTGGCTCGCCACCGACGCCGAGATCGCCGAAGGCCGGTGGGACGCCATTACCGAGAAGGCGCGCCAAGCGGCGGCCCTGGGGAGATGAGGCGGCACGGGTCCGTCAATAGACCAAGGCACGTGGCCAATGACCAAGGCGAATTAGAAAGCCCACGGGCGCCACACTTGAACTCGCATCCTGGCAGGCCGCACGGCAGGCCTTCCAGCTCAAAGCCCGCACTTCGCCGCGCGGCTTGACACTGGCCTGCGGCGCTTCGATAGTATCGGTATTTGTATGAGGATTGCCGGGAAACGGCGCAGTCCCATCCCGGGCCGGTGTGCAGCCGCTTGCGCGCGGCCCGTGCAACCATATCGCGGCAATGCACGCGTAATCTGGGAGGATATCGTGATGAGAAAGACGGCAATGGCGGTCGGAGTCTGCGTGGCGCTCGCCGCAGGCGGCGCGTCGGCGCAGGAAATGGGCTGCGACGGGCTAAAGTTTGTGTTCTTCCCCGGCGGGCCCGAGGGCGGCTCGTTCGCGTCGGTGGTCTATGGCGGCGCCCGGCTGGCGGCCGAGCACACCGGCTGCGACGTCGAGTATGTCTGGTCGGACTGGAACCCGGAAAAGATGGTGCGGCAGTTCAAGGAGGCGATCGCCCGCAGTCCCGACGGCATCTCGATCATGGGGCACCCCGGTGAGGCCGCGCTGGGCCCGCTGATCGAGGAGGCGCGCGCCGCCGGCATCATCGTCACCACGGCGAACGTCGGCCTGCCGACCTATGAGGCGGCGAACAAGGCCGACGGGTTCGGCTATGTCGGCCAGAAGCTGTACGAGTCCGGCGCCGCGCTGGGCAACGGCGCGGTCGGCCAATGCGACCTGGCGGCCGGCGATGAGGCGCTGGTCTGGGACCTGCTTGGCCAGGAAGGCCGCGGCCAGCGCACCCAGGGGGTGATCGACGCGCTGGAGGAACAGGGCCTGACGGTCAAGTATCTTGAGATCTCCGACGCGGTGAACTCCGACCCGGCGACCGGCACGCCGGTGTTCGCCAGCTTCGCCGTCGCCAATCCAGGCCTCGACCTGGTGGTCACCGACCATGGCGGCCTGACCGCGACGCTGGGGGTCTATCTGCGTGCCGCCGGGGTGGCGCCCGACGCGATCTGCGGCGCCGGATTCGACCTGTCGGCCGCGACCGCGCAGGCGATCGACGAGGGCGCGGTCGACATCGTGCTGGACCAGCAGCCGTTCCTGCAGGGCTACCTGCCGGTGGTACAGCTCTATCTCACCGCCAGGTTCGGCTTCGCCGGCATGAACGTCGACACCGGCGCGGCGCTGATCACCGCCGACAACATTGCCATGGTGGCGCCGCTGGCCGAGGCGGGAATCCGCTAAGGCCGGGAGCTGCGGTGGTGCGGGTCATCGCCACCCGTCGACGCAGTGCGTCGACGGGTGGCGGTGCGTCTCGGCGTGGTGCCGGCCGGCGGTTGATCGGTGACTGATCCGATGACCCCAGATTCGACCCTGTTGTCGCTGCGTGGCGTGTCGAAGTCGTTCGGCAAGATCGAGGCGCTGCGGGGCGTCGACCTCGACATTCGCTCGGGCGAGATCGTCGCGCTGGTCGGCGACAATGGCGCCGGCAAGTCGACCTTGATCAAGATCATCACCGGCGTGCACCGGCCGACGACCGGCGAGATATTCTTCAAGGGCCGGCGCATCACCATCCATTCGGTGCGCCGGTCGCGCGAGCTGGGCATCGAGACGGTCTATCAGGAGCGCGCGCTGGCCGATCAGCAGAGCCTGTGGCGCAACATCTTCGCCGGCCGCGAGATCGCCGGCGTCCTCGGCTTCATGGATCTGAAGCAACAGCGGCGCGAGACCGAGCGGCTGCTGCGCGAACACATGGGCTTCACGTCGGCCGCCATCGACGTCGATTCCGAGGTGATGACCCTGTCGGGTGGCGAAAAGCAGGGCATCGCCATCGCCCGCGCGCTCCATTTCGACGCCGAGCTGATCATTCTGGACGAGCCGACCATGGGCCTGTCGCTGAAGGAGACCGAACGGGTGCTGGACTTCGTCAGGGCGATCACCCGCCAGGGCAAGTCGGCAATTTTCATCGACCACAACATCTTCCACGTCTACGACGTGGCCGACCGGTTCGCCATCCTCGACCGCGGCCGGCTGGTTGCCCAGTTCGACAAGTCGGCGCTCAGCCGCGACGCGCTGATCCAGAAGATGGTCCAGCTGCACGACCAGGGGACGCTGCAATGACCGCCCAGACGCAGCCCGGTGTCGGCGCCCAGCGCCGGACGCTCGTCGCTCCGGCGCTCGGCCGCAGGCTCAGGCAGAACCGGATATTGATCAGCATCACCGGCATCCTGCTGGCGCTCTATGCGATCTTCCTGATCGGCAACCCCGACGTGTTCACGCGGTTCCCGATCTATCGGGCCTTCATGTCGACCATGCCGTTCTTCGGCATCATGGCGCTGTCGGCGACCCTGGTCGTCACTCTGGGCGAGATCGACCTGTCGTTTCCCTCGGTGCTGGGCATCTCGTCCTATGTGTTCGGCACGGTGTTCGTGGCCAGCGGCAGCTTCGCGCTCGCCTTCGTCGCCTGCCTGGCGGTCGGTGCGATCGCCGGGCTGGGCAACGGCCTGCTGGTCGCCAAGATCGGCATCCCGTCGATCGTCGCCACGATCGGCACGATGTTTCTGTGGCGTGGGCTGGTCAACGTGCTGGCCGAGGGCAAGGGCATCGCCTTGGTGTCGCTGCGCGACAGCGCGTTCCACGGCCTGTTCGTCGGCCGGCTGTTCGGCGAGATCCCGGCGCAATTCCTGTGGTTCGTCGGCCTGGCGGTGCTGTTCGGCCTGATCTTCCGCCGGCACCGCTTCGGCAGCCATGTGCTGTATGTCGGCGACAACCAGGACAGCGCCCGCATGATGGGCATCAACGTCGATCGGGTGAAGATTGCGTGCTTCGTCCAGCTCGGCGTCTGCGCCGCCCTGGCCGGCGTGTTCCTGACCTGCGAGGTGACCTATTTCTGGTCGAGCCAGGGCGGGGGCTTCTTGCTGACGACGCTGGCCGCGGTGTTCATCGGCGGCACTTCGGTGTTCGGCGGCAAGGGCACGATGTACGGCACCCTGATTGGCGTGCTGATCATCGGCTCGCTGGAGGCCGGCATCGTCGCCATCGGCCTGACCGGCTTCTACGTTCAGTTCATCTACGGCCTGATGATCATCCTGTCGGTCAGCGTCTACGCCCTGGTGCTGCGCAAGGGCTCGTGACGCTACCTGAGCGCCAGGTCGACGGTCAGGGGAAAGTGGTCGGAGCCGACGTCGGGGCCGCGGAAGACGTCGCGCACCGCCAGCCGGTCGTTGACCAGCACGTGGTCGATGGCGATGCCGCCCGGCGGCCAGACCGGCCAGGTCGGCCGCCAGCCGCGTCCGTGCGCGGTGTTGGCCAGCCCGGTCCTGGCGACGAAATCGCGATAGGCGGCCGACCACGCGGTGCTGTTGAAGTCGCCGGCGACGATCACCGGGCCGTCCAGCCGCCGCACCGCCTCGGCCACCTCTGCCAGGTAGCGATCGCGCAGGGCGCTGCGCCGCGCGTTGACCGGGTTTGGCGGATGCAGCGCGACCACCGACACCGTCTGCCCGTCGACGGCGATTTCAGCGACCATATAGGGAGGTCCGCCAGGTGCCGGCGTCACGCGCGTGACCGCGACGATCGGGTGGCGGCTGAACAGCACGATGCCGTACGCGTCGTCCAAGCCGTCGGGCGCGGCGTCGGCGAACAGCGCGCCGAGCCGTACCAGATCGGACCGCCAGGCGTCGTCCGCCTCCTGGACGATCAGGATGTCCGGGTCGATCCGGCGCACATAGTCGACCACCCTGCCGGCCGACGGGTTGCGCCAGAAGACGTTGATGGTCGATACCCGCAGCGATGGCGACGCGGCGCCTGGATCGGCCGCCGCCTCGGCCCGCACCAGGGTGTCCAGCACCAGCAGGTGCGGCGCCGCCAGCAGCACGATCGCGATCGCGGTGACCCGCCGGCGCACCGCCAGCGCCAGCAGCGCGGCGGGCAGGGCGGCGGCGACGTAGTGGACGCGGAAATGGCTGGCCAGATCGAACAGCCACCAGTGCTTGGCGAAGACCGTACCGATGGCGCCGAACGCCAGCATCACCGCGGTGGCGCCGACGATGCCGCGCAGCAGGTCCCGGGTGACGCCGCGCATGCCCGGCACCGCCCGCCGCATCGCGGCGCCTAGCACGCGGCGTGCGGCGACGACACTGCCGGCCGGCGGCGTCATCCCGGTGTCCGGGCCTTGCGTCCGTTTCGTCATGGCGCCGCGATGGTCCCCGCCAATTCGGACCTATTGTGGGCGCGGGCGCGTTAATTTTGCGTGCGTTCATCGGCGGTCGGCCGGCCGCGCCGTTGTCAGCCCCGGCGGTCGATATCGCTCTTCAGGACCGAGACCGTCTGGTCGTCCTCGCCGCTGTAGAACGCGGTCGCCTTGTCGGAGCGGCCGACGCGGGCCGCCTTCACCGCGCTGTCGGGCAGCTTGGACAGCTTGGTGTAGAACGGGTGATGGTGCGCCTTGTAGGGGTCGTTGGCGGCGGCGTTGTAGCAGCACAGCAATAGGTTGCGCGGCTTGTCGGAGCGGTTGGGCGCCGAGGCGTGCAGGGTGTTGCAGTGGAGAAACATGGCATCGCCCGGCGCCATCTCGCAGTGCACCAGCTCCATCCGCTTCTCGATCTCGGCCATCCGCTCCGGGTCGGCCGAGGTCTGTCCGCCCAGCCGCACATGGTCGATCCGGCCCAGCCGGTGCGACCCGCGCAGCACTTGCAGACAACCGTTCTCGCGCGTCGCCGGGTCGATGGCGATCAGTACGCTGGCCAGGTCGGGGAACAGACAGCCGTTCTGGTACCAATACCCGTAGTCCTGGTGCCAGTTCCACGCGCCGCCGGTGCGCGGCGCCTTCATCGTCAGCTTGGAATGGTAGTGGTAGACCTCGCCGCCCAGCAGCCGCTCCAACGGGTCGACGATCCGCCGGCAGCGCGCCACCGCGCCGAACACGTCGTCGCCGGGATGGTTCCACAGCGCCAGTTCCGTCGTGCCACCGGCGTCGTCCAGCAGCGCGATGACGTTGCGCGCGACGGCCTCGTCCTCGACGATGCCGCGGTGCATCAGCGCGACCTCGTCGGCGTCGAAATACCCGCGCTTGAAGACATAGCCGTCGCGCTGGAACGACGCCACGTCGGCGTCGGTGAAGCCGGTCTCACCCATCGCATCCTCCCGGGCCGTCGGCCCCATTGTAGCGCGGCCGACGCGAATAGGACACCGAACGGCCTGCGCCGGATCACCGCGCCGCCATAGCCCGCTCGTGTCGATGTCGCGTGCTGGCCTACGCGTCGCAGAAGTGTGACCATGTCGCCGCACAGGGGTTCACGTTTCGACCGTCGGTCGAGATTGGCAGGCGCCCGATCGCACCGGATCTACGTCAATGATGCAGCCCAAGACTTCAACTGCTGCGGCGCTCGCGTTGGGATACGCTCGCAGTATCTGACAAATGCAGCCGTGGGAGGAAAAACATGGACCCGTCCGCACTGAAGGATCTGCAGGCGCCGCTCAAATCACGATACCGCG
>JAZFQW010000417.1:0-5830 GCA_036445335.1 Alphaproteobacteria bacterium
GCCGCGGCGCCCTTGGCCAGGGCGGCGGCGACATAGTCGTGGCCGTCGAAATTCGGTCCGGTCAGGGCTATGAACAGGTCGCCGGGCTGCACCGTGCGGCTGTCGATCGACACGCCGCGGGCGCGCCACTCACCGATCGGCGTGCCGTCGGTGGCGGCCGCGGCGTCGAGCGCGGTCCACAGTACACTGTCGGTCATTGCCTTCCTCCCGCCGGTGCCGTCCCGCCGAGTTCGATGGCGGCGGCCCGCGCGCACTCCGCGTCGTCGAAGGGATGGACGTCCTCGCCGACGATTTGTCCGGTCTCATGCCCCTTTCCGGCGATCACCAGAACGTCGTCTGGTGCCAGGCCGGCGATCGCGGTGCGGATCGCCTCGCCACGATCGCCGATCTCCGCGGCGTCCGGGCAGGCCGCCAGGACCGCGGCGCGGATCGCTGCCGGGTCCTCGGTCCGCGGATTGTCATCGGTCACGATCGCCCGGTCGGCCAGTTGCCGGACGGTCCGGCCCATTACCGGGCGCTTGCCCTGATCGCGGTCGCCGCCGCACCCGAACACCGCGACCAGGCGCGCCGCGGCGTGCGGGCGCAAGGCGGACAGGACGGTCGCGAGCGCGTCGGGGGTATGGGCGAAGTCGACATAGATCGGCGCGCCGTTCGGGTGCCTGGCGGCCAGCTCCAGGCGGCCGCGCACCCCGCGAAGGACGCTCAATGCGCCGGTCGCATCGACCGGGTCGGCGCCGCCGGCGAGCACCAGGCCCAGCGCGCACAGCGCGTTTTGCGCCTGGAACCCGCCGACCAGCGGCAGCACCAGCGACAGCGGACGGTCCATCACCTGGAGCTTCAGGCGCAGGCCCTGGACCAGCGGCGTCGCGTCGTCGAGACGGATGGCGCGGCCGCGTGCGCCGTAGGTCATCACGGTGTGGCCGGCGCCCGTCACCCGCGCCGCCAGCGCGACGGTCTCCGGCGCGTCGGCGTTCAACACCGCGGTTCCGCCGGGCTGCAGCACCTCGTCGAACAGCCGCGACTTGGCGCCCAGGTAGGCCTCCATGGTGCCGTGGTAGTCGAGATGATCGCGGCTCAGATTAGTGAATCCGGCGGCGCCGACGCGGACGCCGTCCAGCCGGTACTGGTCGAGCCCGTGCGACGACGCCTCCATCGCCAGATGGGTGATGCCGGCGGCGGCCAGATCGGCGAGACTGGCGTGCAGTGCCACCGGATCGGGGGTGGTCAGCGCGCCGTAGTCGTCCATGCCCGGCGCGGTGATGCCCAGCGTGCCCAGGCTCGCCGCCCTGTGGCCCAGGCTTTCCCAGATCTGCCGGGTGAAGTTGGCGGTCGAGGTCTTGCCGTTGGTGCCGGTGACGGCGGCGATGGTCGCCGGCTGCCGGCAGTAGAACGCGGCGGCGATCGCCGCGAATCGCCGGCGCGGCCGGTCGTCGGTGATCAGCCTGACGCCGGTCATTCCGTCGGGCAGGGTCGAGCCGGTCGGCGCCAGCACCACCACCGCGCCGTTCCGGACCGCCTGGCCGATGAACGCGCGGCCGTCGGCCCGGGCGCCGGGCAGCGCGGCGAACAGGAAGCCCGGCCCCACCTCGCGCGAATCCGCGGTCAGGCCGGTGATGCCCTGCAGGTCGCTCAGCGCGCGGTCGCTATCGATGTCAGCCATGGCAACCATCAGTTCGAATACGACGCCAGTTCGGCACCGGCTGTGCGGCGGCCCTGGCCCGGCAGGTCGACATGCATCGCGTCACTGATTTCCGGCGCGTCGGCATCGATCGGCATCAATCCGACCATCGGTCCCATCTGCTCGACTACCCGTCGGACCAGCGGTGCCGCCACCCAGCCACCTGTGGCATAGCCAAAGGTGCGCTCGTTGCCCTGCGGCTCATCAAGCATTGCAAATACGACATATTCGGGGCCTGTCATGGGAAATGCCGCGACAAATGAAGACAGCAGGGCGCGCCGGTCGTAGCCGCCGCCTCGCGTCTTCTCCGCCGTTCCGGTCTTGCCGCCGACCAGATAGCCCTCGGCGTCGGCGTTGCGGCCGGTGCCTTCCGCCACGACCAGTCGCAGCAGTCGGCGCATCGTCTCCGATGTCTCCGCGGTGATCGCCCGTGCGCCGGGCGCCGGTACGCCGGGGTCGCGGCGCAGCAGGGTCGGCGGCCGCAGGATGCCGCCGTTGACCGCCGCCGCCACGGCGCTGGCCATCTGCAGCGGGCTGACCGCCATGCCATGGCCGAACGCGATCGTCATGCTGTTGATCTCGCGCCACGGGTCGGGGATCAACGGCGCGGCGATCTCGGGCAGTTCGATGGCGGCCGGCGCCAGCAGGCCGAACCGGTCGAGATAGTCCTGCTGGGTCCGGATGCCGACATCCTGCACCATGTGCACCGAGCCGATGTTGGACGAGTGAATGAAGATCTCGGGCACCGAAAGCCACCGCCGTTCGGGGTGGTAGTCGGTGATGGTGTAGCGGCCGACGCGGATCGGATCGGTCGTGTCGTAGCCGTCGCCCAGGCTGACCGTGCCGCTGTCCAGCGCCATCGCGGTGTTAAAGATCTTGAAAGTCGAGCCCATCTCGTAGACGCCGAGCGTCGTGCGGTTGAAACGGGCCTCCTCGGACGCGGCGGTGGGGTCGTAGGGGCTGAAATCGGGCAGCGACACCATGGCGAGGACCTCGCCGGTATTGGCGTTCAGGATCAGCCCGGCGCCGCCGATGGCGTGGAATTCGTCGATCGCCGCCGCGATCTCCAAGCGCAGCAACTGCTGCAGACGAAGGTCGATCGACAGCACTACCGGCCGCCCTTCGGTGGTGAGACGGCGATCGAAGGTGTTCTCGACGCCGGCGATGCCGCGGCCGTCGACGTCGGTGAAGCCGACTACATGGGCCGCCAGCGGGCCGATCGGGTAGAACCGCCGCTCTTCGATCTGGAAGGCCAGGCCGGGCAGCCCCAGACGGTTGACCTGGTAGTGCTGGGTCGGGGTCAGGCCGCGGCGCAGCCAGACGAAGCGACGGTCCGACGTCAGCGCCGCCAGCACCGCATCGGGGTCGAGGTCCGGCAGCACGGCGGTCAGCATCTCGGCCGCCTCGACCGGGTCGATGACCAGCGCCGGATCGGCGTACAGCGAGGCGGTCGGCAGGGTGGTCGCGAGGATCCGGCCGTCGCGGTCGACGATGTCGGCGCGGTGGCCGGCGGCCGCCGCCGGCGCGGCCTGGGCGAGCCGCGGCTCGTTGCCCTGGCGCACTAGCGCGACGTCGACCAGTCGGGCGCAGACCAGCAGGAACGCCAGGGCGAACATCACGCCGGTGAGCACCAGCCGCCGCCGGCCGACCTCCAGCGCCAGCGCCGCGGCACCCGGCGACCGCGCACGATCGGCCGCGGCCGGTTGGCCGGCGGCGCCCGCCGTCAGCGCCGGCTGGGCATCGAAGTCGGCGCGGCTCACTGGTTCACTCCCGCCGCGCCGGCGGCCTGCCGCGCGCGGAAGGCGGCCAGCAGCACGTCGACGCTGTCGCCGTCGACCGCCCGCGGTTGCAGCGTCCGCGGCGCCCGGGCCGGGCGCCGCGGCAGCGGCGGCGCCAACGCCGGCGGCGCGGCATCGGCCGGCCGCTCCGCCACGCGGATGGCGGCGCCGGGCTTGCGCGCCGGCAGCGGCAGGCCGGCGAGCGGCGGCAGGCCGGGCAGCCTTATCGGAATGTCGTCCAACCCGGCGACGACCTGGTTCGGCAGCAGCGGCCCCAACGTCGTGAACTCGCGTGCCAGGTCGCGCAGCCGGTTGGGCTCGTTGAGATAGGCCCATTCGGCGCGCAACACGCGGATCGCCTGCTGCTCGCGCAGAATCTCGCGGTCGCTGACCGCCAGCGCGGCCTGCAGCTCCTGCGCCTGATGGCTGGTATAGAACAGCACGCCGATCGCCGCGGCGACCAGCGCCAGCCAGAGCCATGAGTGGCCGCCGATCATGCCGCCACCCCGCCGTCGGTCCACGCCGCCGCCTCGGTGCGGATCGCCGCGCGCAGCCGCGCCGACCGGGCGCGGGCGTTGGCCGCTTGCTCGGCCCGGCCGGGGGTCACGGGCTTGCGCCGCGGCAGCCGAAAGGTCGGCGCGCCGGGCGCCGAGCGTGGCGCCGGCTGGTGCCTCGAAACGCCGGGACCGGTGCCGCTGCGCTCGCTTAAGAAGCGCTTGACCCTGCGGTCCTCCAGGCTGTGGAAAGAGACCACGGCGAGCCGCCCGCCGGGACGCAACAGGCGCTCGGCAGCGCTCAAGCCGCGGTCAAGGTCCCCCAGTTCGTCGTTCACATGGATCCGCAGCGCCTGGAAGGTGCGGGTGGCCGGGTCAAGGCCGTCGCGCGACTTCGGCACGACGCCGCGCACGACTTCCGCCAATTGCAGGGTGCGCGTGATCGGCGCCGCGGCGCGGACCGCGACAATCGCGCGGGCGACGCGGCGCGACCGCCGCTCCTCGCCATAGCGGTAGATGACGTCCGCCAGCTCGTCCTCGGGCAAGCCGTTCACAACGTCGGCGGCGGTCAGGCCGTCGCCGTCCATCCGCATGTCGAGCGGACCGTCGGCCCGGAAGGAGAAGCCGCGCGCCGGGTCGTCGAGCTGCGGCGACGAGACGCCGAGGTCGAGCGAGACGCCGTCGACCGGCGCGTCGACCAGCCGCCTGACCAGCGTGTCCATCGCCCCGAACCGGCCGTGCAGCATGGCAAAGCGTCCACCCGAACCGGCTGCCAGCGCCTCGCCGGCCACCACTGCGGCGGGGTCGCAATCGATGCCGATGACCCGGCAGTCGGCCGCCGCCAGGAAGGCGGTGGCGTACCCGCCGCGGCCGAAGGTGCCGTCGACGATGATCTCGCCGTCGCCGGGCGCGATGGCGTCGACCATCTCGGCCAGCAGAACCGGGACATGGCTGCCGGCCGGCCCAGGCATGCCGCCGGCCATCATCCGCCGCGCCCCGGCTTCGGCAGGGTGAGCCCCTTCGCCGCGGCGACCTGGCGGGCGCGGTGGGCGTCGAACCGCGCCGGCTCCCAGATCTGGAAATACCGGCCCAGGCCGACGAAAGCGGCCTGATCGGCGATCTCGGCCGTGGCGATCAGCTCCTTGGGCAGGATCACCCTTCCCTCCGGATCGAGCGGCAGCCGCGTGGTCTCGGCGAACTCGCGGGTCTCCAGCGCGACGCGCTCCGCGGAATAGACGTCCAACTCGTCGATGCGCGCCTGGATCTGCTCCATCCAGCCCTCGCTCAGGCCGTCGACCGCGCCCAGGGCATGGTTCGGCTTGAGGTACACCAGGCCGCCGCCGGCGCCGTCCAGGGCCGTCCGGAACGGCGCGGGCACGCTGACCCGACCCTTGCGGTCGACCTTGTTGACGTATGTGGACGTAAAGAGGACCATTGATCTCCCGGCGCCGGCGCCCGTCGCGCCGTGTTTGCGCCATCGCTCAGTCTCGGTGTGGCCTGCCGGGTGGGCAGGCGCAATGCTGTCCTTCGCCGCCTGGAATGAAATGGGATATCATGGGGTTTCATGGGCCGTCAACGAGAATCATAGTAATTGCCTTGATATTCAAAGAAAATTTGCTAGGAAACTGAGAATCCACATGAGAGCAGAGATAATTCACCAAATCGACTGAAGATTAACAATTTGTTAACCACTTCTCACCTAACACTGCAGGTTTGTTCTTATTCCGTTCCTCGGCTGCCATCGGCCTCTCGCGGCCCGACGCCCGCCGCGTCTCTGCCGACTCGCATGGGTGATCATGGGCCGGCGCCGACTAGCCCGCACTTCTCACACTGGCCGCGGTCTGCGCGGTGCTGTCGCGCCGACAGGGCAGGAACGCCGC
>JAZFQW010000418.1:0-5623 GCA_036445335.1 Alphaproteobacteria bacterium
GTTCCATGTATTCCGACATGTCGAAGCGGGTCAGCTCGATGCCCAGGGTATGGGCGAGTTGGCGCGCCACCTCGGTCTTGCCGACCCCGGTCGGGCCCGAGAACAGGTAGTTGCCGATCGGCTTGTCGGGTTCGCGCAGGCCCGCGCGCGCCAGTTTGATCGCGCTCGACAGCGCGGCGATCGCCTTGTCCTGGCCGAACACCAGCGTCTTCAGGTCGCGCTCCAGCGTCTTCAACGCCGCCTTGTCGTCGCGGCTGACGCTCTTCGGCGGGATCCTGGCGATCTTCGCGACCATCTCCTCGACGTCCTTGACCGATATGGTCTTCTTGCGCTTGGCCGGCGGCAGCAGCATCTGCGCCGCGCCGACCTCATCGATCACGTCGATCGCCTTGTCGGGCAGCTTGCGGTCGTTGACGTAGCGCGCCGACAGCTCGACCGCCGACTTCAACGCATCATTGGTGTAGCGGACATGGTGGTGCTTTTCGTAGTACGGCTTCAGGCCCTTGAGAATCTTCACCGAATCGGCGATCGACGGCTCGTTGACGTCGATCTTCTGGAACCGCCGCACCAGCGCGCGGTCCTTCTCGAAATAGTTGCGGTAGTCCTTGTAGGTGGTGGAGCCGATGCAGCGCATCGAGCCGCTGGCCAATGCCGGCTTCAGCAGGTTCGACGCGTCCATCGCGCCGCCTGACGTAGCCCCGGCGCCGATCACCGTGTGGATCTCGTCGATGAACAGGATGGCGCCGTCGTGATCGTCCAGCTCGGTGACCACCGCCTTCAGCCGCTCTTCGAAGTCGCCGCGGTAGCGCGTGCCGGCCAGCAGCGCGCCCATGTCGAGGGCGAAGATGGTCGCGGTCTCCAGCACCGCCGGGACGGCGCCGTCGACGATCTGCTTCGCCAGCCCCTCGGCGATCGCGGTCTTGCCGACTCCCGGCTCGCCGACATAGAGCGGGTTGTTCTTGGCGCGGCGGCAGAGGATCTGAATGGTCCGCTCGATCTCGTGCTCGCGGCCGATGACCGGGTCGATCTTACCCTTGGCGGCCTTCTCGTTGAGGTTGACGCAATAGCTGTCGAGCGCCTCGCTGCCCTTCTTGACGACCTTCTCCGCCGCGGCGTCCTCGTCGGCGCCGGAGACCCGCTTCGGCTCGGCGCTGTGGGCCGACTTGGCAATGCCGTGGGAGATGTAGTTGACCGCGTCGAACCGGGTCATGTCCTGCTCTTGCAGGTAATACACGGCGTGGCTCTCGCGCTCGGAGAACAGCGCGACCAGCACATTGGCGCCGGTCACCTCCTCGCGGCCCGACGACTGGACGTGGATCGCGGCGCGCTGCAGCACGCGCTGAAAACTGGCGGTCGGCTTGGAATCCTCCACGCCGCTGGAGATCAGGTTGGATTGCTCGTTGTCCAGGTAGGCGCTCAGCTCGGTCCGCAGTTTGTCCAGGTCGACCCCGCAGGCCCGCATCACCGCCACCGCGTCCTGATCTTCGGTCAGCGCCAGCAGCAGGTGTTCCAACGTCGCGTATTCGTGGTGCCGGTCGTTGGCGTTTGCGAGGGCCCGGTGAAGGGTCTGTTCCAGGGTACGAGAAAGCATCAAGCTGTCCTTGTTGTCTTCGGTCTCGTGGACTCAGTCGTCGGTCACGCCTTTTCCAGGATGCATTGTAGAGGATGCTGGTTCCGCCGGGCAAAGTCCATCACCTGTGCCACTTTGGTCTCGGCGATCTCGTAGGAAAAAACGCCACAGATGCCGACACCGCGGCGATGGACGTGCAGCATGATGCTGGTCGCCTCTTCCCGGTTTTTGTTGAAGAACCGCTCCAGGACGTGGACGACGAACTCCATGGGCGTGTAGTCGTCGTTCAGCATCAGCACCTTGTACATCGCCGGTTTCTTGGTCTTCGGCTTGCTTTGGACGACGACGCCGGTGCCCGTGCCGACGTCACCGTCCTTGTCAACGTCGCTCATCGGTAATTGCCACTCGTAAACACGACCGCGCTGCCGCGCACTGGTTCCGCCCTAATAATATGAGATCGGGCAGGTTAGAAGGAAGACCCGAAGCGGTCCGATCCACCGCCACGCTCAATTTTGTCGGGTGATGGCAAACAAAAAGTAAAGCCCGGCAGCGCAGGCTGCCGGGCCTTTGAACGGTGCCGTGCGACGGCGGTCAGGCGACAAGCGGCTTGCCGAACTTCTCCACCGTGGCATTGACGCGGGCGCTGATCGGCGCGATCGCGTCGTTGGTGACCTTCAGCCCCAGCTCGGAGAGCTTCGAGCTCTCCGCGACGAAGGCGTCGAAGGCCGACTTGGCGTAGCTGTTCTGGAGGTCGACAACGTCGCGCGGCGTCTTGGCGGTCATCATCGCCTGGGCGACCGAGACGCCGTTCTCGACCGTGCCCTGGGCGAACGTGAACCAGGCCTGGCCGAGATCCTGCCAGCCCTTGGTGACCACGTTGCCGGCGGCGACGAAGGCGTCGATGTTGTCCTTGCCGAACCCGGCGACGTCATCGAAGCCCTTGAACGCGTCCCCGCCCACCTTCTCGAACTGCTCCTGGGTCAGCGCCATGAACTGCTCGACGTTCTTCGCGGCGGCCTCCTGGCCGGCCTTCACGGCGCCTTCGACAGTCGCCTTGGTGGCCGCGATGGTGTCTTCCACGACCTTGGTCGCGCCGATCGTCGCGGTGGTCTTGCTCTTCGTATTGGTCATTTCGATTCGCTCCTAATCCTGAATTCCCGCCAGATATGCTGGCATTCAACCGCGCGCCGAACCGGCTGCGCCCCAATCTCTGATGTTGCACTGCAACATGGCCTTAGATATAGACATTTGCTGGTTCGAGTCAACGAGAATTTGTGCATTGCACAATAATTCTCTCAGGCCCCGCGAATGGGGCCGGCCGGACCCCCGCCCGGCGTACACACGACCGGCCGTGGCAGCCGGTTTTGGCCGCCGCGCCAGCCCGCACTTCTCAAGCTGGCCGCGATCAATCCGCCGTTGCAATTCCGACCAGCCCGTCCGGGCCGATCTCCTGCCAGAAACACGTCTGGCTGTTGACAGTCTGTTCCGTGTTGGGGCGGCAGCGCGCCTGGAACCGGGCGCGCCCGGGCGCCGGCAGGGTGGGATAGCGCACGCCGGTCCGGTCGGCCGCCTGCAGGAACGCGACGAACCGAAGGCCGTCATACCGGTCCGACGGGTAACGATACCCGGTCAGGAAGAACCGCCCGTCGTGGCAGCCGCTGACGATCCAGTAATGGCCGCGCGAGTTGAGACGCAGCCCGACCGGCGGCGGATCGAACACGCCGCTTGCCCGCATCAGCGCCTTAAGGCGCGCCGCGCCGTCCGCTCCGATCGGCATCGACGCGCGGATCGGCGCGCCGACCCGGGTGAAGTCGACCGGCTGGCCGCCGCCGAAGGTAATGCCGCGATCGACCACCTGGTTCAGCACGCCGCCGCCGCCGGAGGTTTCGACATAATCATAGCCGCGCGCTTGGATGTCGAAGTCGCCGTTGTAGACCAGGCGATAGCGTTCCGGCGCGCCGGAAAAGCATAGCCCGCGAATGTCGTCGCCGTTCAAATAGCTGAACCAGGTCAGGCGCTGCGACACGATATCGTCGGTCGGGCCGCGATAACTGCAGCCCGCCGCCAGCACGGCAAGCGCGACCATCAACAGTGTCCGTATCGTCATCGCACCGGTAACCGCCTTCGCGCCGGCCCCGCCATGGTCGCAGCGGCGGCATGGCAATACGCGAAAATTCTTGCCCGGCCCATTATTGGGAAACCGGAACATTAACCAATTGCATAGGCCGATGTTAAGATTTTGTTTACCACGATTCATTAATCGGTGGACATGGAATCCACGGTTAATTTAGATTCACCAACTGATTTGTTCGTCGCAGCGGAAGGTTGGGTAATGAAGGCCCGGCGTGATCATCGCAAGGGGTATGATTCCGGTGGCCCCCGAGGCGGCGTGCGCACCGCCGCGGTCGCCGCCCTGATCATGGTCACCCTCGCCGCCGTGGCAACCTTCGCCCCCGCTCCGGCGCTGGCCAACAGCCGCTACGCCGCGTTCGTGATCGACGCGGCGTCCGGCGAGGTCTTCGCCCAATCCAATCCCGACCGCCCGCTGTATCCCGCGTCGCTCACCAAGATGATGACGCTGTACCTGACTTTCGAGGCCTTGGACGGCGGCGAGCTGACGCTGGGTCAGCGAGTCGGGATCTCGCGCAATGCGGCCGGCCAGGCGCCGTCCCGGCTGGGTTTGGCGCCGGGTTCGACGATCCGCGTCGAGGATGCGATCTATTCCCTGGTGACCAAGTCCGCCAACGACATCGCGACCGCCCTGGCCGAGACTATCGGCGGCGACGAGGTCCGCTTCGCCCGGCAGATGACCGAGCGGGCGCACGAACTTGGCATGGCCAACACCACCTTTCGCAACGCCTCCGGGCTGCCCGATCGCAGCCAGGTCAGCACCGCCCGCGACATGGCCCGGCTGGCGCAGGCGCTGATCCAGGATTTCCCGCGCTACTACCACTATTTCGACGTCGAGCGCTGGCGTTATGGCAGCCGCACCTATCGCAACCACAATCGGTTGCTCGGCCAGTACGAAGGCATGGACGGGTTGAAGACCGGCTATATCCGCGCCTCTGGATTCAACCTCGCCGCCTCCGCCAGGCGCGGCCAGTTGCGGCTGATCGCGGTGGTGTTCGGCGGCCGTTCGGCCGACCGCCGCAACCGCGCAGTGGCGGGCCTGCTGGACGAGGCGTTCGAGTCCGAGCGCGGCCGCCACCTGATCGCCCACGGCGCGCCGTTCTATCCGCCGTTGCCCGGGCGGCGGCCCGGCATCGCGGTCGCGTCGACCTTCGACACCCCGCTGGCGCCGGGGCGGCCGGGCGCCGATGCCGCGACGGCGGCGACGACCCCGCGCTCGGTAGAGGCGTCGAGGACGATCATGCCGCCGGCGGCGCGCGGCTACCCGCTGCCGCCGACGCCGCCGGACCGCCGGCCGGATCCGGCCACTACCGCGCAGGTCGTCGAGTCCGCGACGGTCGACAAGGGGGTCGACGGCGACCTGCCGCCCAGGAATGCCTGGGGCATCCAGGTCGGCGCGTTCTATGACGCGAGCGACAGCCAGCGGGCGATCGACCGGGCGAAGACCACCGTCCCAGACATCCTGGTCGAGGCGGAGCGAATCGTCATGCCGGTCGACACCAACACCGGGCGGATGTTCCGCGCCCGCCTGATCGGCCTCGACCGGCAATCCGCCGCAGTGGCCTGCGAGCGCCTGGTGGTGGCCGGCACCGACTGCTTCACGGTCTCCCCGGCCAACAGCTTCTAGCCCGCACTTCTCATACTGGCCACGGTCTGCGCGCCGCTCTGCTGGGCGTGACAAGGTCCGGTCGGACCGCTGTCGCCGGACATTCCAGACGCGGAATCAACTCTCAGTCCAGTTCGCCGGCCAACAGGGCGCCGCGCGAGGCCATTAAATAGAGGCCCATGTGGTGGGTCGCCATCTGCGGGTGCGTCGCCGTCGCCGGCAGCCCGAGTTCGGCCGCCGTCGCGGCCGGCAGGTCATAGGTCGCGCAGCCCGGCTCGTAGACCACGATGTCCTTCAGCGTCGGCATCATGTCGTGG
>JAZFQW010000419.1:0-9396 GCA_036445335.1 Alphaproteobacteria bacterium
TGCGCGGCGCCTTGTGCCCGGCATTGACGCACCACAGGCCGGCGGTGCCGTCCAGCACCTGGCGGCCCTCGATGGTGGTGTAGTACATGCCCTCGGCATCGACCAGCAGGCGCGGGTTCTTCTTGAACTGCCGGTTCGCCGTGAACGGCATCCAGTAGGCTTCCAAATTGTTCGGCATCGGCGTTATGGAAACCGTCTCACCCATGATCCGGGACTCCTGGCGAAGGTCTTCGAGGGATTGGGCATCCACCCTAGGTGTGTTGAGAAAACCGGACAAGCCGAAACCGGATTCGCCGCTACACAACGTTACAATCTTGCGCTATCCGATACAGGTGTTAAATATATAGAACGGAGTTAACAACAGGGGCGATCGCGCGCCGCCGGCGACAAGACCATGGACATCGACGTCGGCGCCCGCCTGCGCCGCCTGCGCGAGATGAACGCCATGAGCCAGCGCGAGCTCGCCAAGCGCGCCGGGGTGTCCAACGCGACGATCTCGCTGATCGAGCAGAACCGCGCCAGCCCGTCGGTCGGCTCGCTGAAGAAGGTGCTGGACGGCATCCCGGTCAGCCTGGCGGACTTCTTCGCGCTGCAGCAGCTGCCGCGCGAGCGGGTGTTCTTCGCCGCCGACGAGCTGGTGGAAATCGCCGGCGACGGCGACCCGGGCCGGCTGTCGTACCGCCAGGTCGGCCGCGACCTCAGCGGCCGGGCGCTGCAGATCCTGCACGAGCGCTACGCCGCCGGGGCGGACACCGGCCGCACCATGCTGCGCCACGACGCCGAGGAGGGCGGCGTCGTGGTCCGCGGCACGGTCGAGGTCACCGTCGGCGACCAGCGCCGCGTGCTGGGGCCCGGCGACGCATACTATTTCAACAGCCGCCTGCCCCACCGCTTCCGCAACGTCGGCGACGACGAGGCCGAAATCGTCAGCGCCTGCACCCCGCCGAGCTTCTGACGGGAAAAGTCCCGCACCGGCCGCGGTCCGCGCGACCGCAATGAGGATGTCGGCAATGCCGTGGTCTCAACGACGGGAGCAGATGGGCCTGTCGCTCCGCTCGTCCGGAATCAGCTGAGACACGGGCACTCGAAGCCGGCCTTTGGCAAGGACCGGATATTGGCTTCGTGCACGATAAAGCCGCTGCCCTCACGCCGATGTCCGCGGCAAGGTAACCCGCACCAGCAGCCCGCCGCCGGGGCGATCTTCCAGGGCGATGTCGCCGCCGTGGCGGCGGACGATGGAGCGGGCGACGGACAGGCCGAGACCAGTGCCGCCGGTCTCGCGGCTGCGCGAGCCCTCCAGCCGGACGAACGGGGCGAACACCTGCTCGCGCTGCTGCGCCGGGATGCCGGGGCCGCGGTCGGCGACGGTCAACGCGACCTCGGCCTTGCCCGCGGCCAGGGTCACTGTCGCCTCGCCGCCGTAGGTCACCGCGTTGTCGATCAGGTTGGCCAGCGCCCGGCGCAGCGCCACCGGCCGGCACACGAAGGTCAGCCGGTCGGGGCCGTCGTAGCGCACCGGCTGCCCGGCGTCGGCCAGGTCGTCGCACAGGCTCTGCGCCAGCGCGGCCAGGTCGACCGTCGCGCGCGCCTCGGCCGCGGCGTCGTCGCGCGCAAACGACAGGGTCGACGACAGCATCGTCGTCATCTCGTCCAGGTCGGCCAGCGCCTTGGCCTGCTGCTCGGCGTCGGCGATATAGTCGGTGCGCAGGCGCAGGCGGGTCAGCGCGGTGCGAAGATCGTGCGAGATCGCCGCCAACATCTGGGTGCGGTCCTCGATCAGCCGGCTCAAACGCTCCTGCATCCGATTGAAGGCGCGGGTCGCGGTGCGCAACTCGCGCGGCCCCGCCTCGGGCAGCGGCGGCGCCCCGACGTCGACCCCCAGCCGGTCGGCGGCCTCGGCGAAGCGGGCGATCGGCGCGGTCACCCGACGTGCCGCCCACACCGCGATCAAAGCCACGATTCCGATCGACACCACCGTCCAGAACACCATGCGGACGACCCAGGGCGGCGAGGCGTAGCGCGACGACACGGTGAAGATCAGCCAGCTTCCGTCGCGCTGGCCGACCGAGATCATGATCTTGCGCCGGCTCGGCTGCAGATCGGGCGGTGGCTCGTGGTCGTCGTGCCAGTGCCCGTGCGGGCGCGGGACGTCGATCCGGACCGGCCGGTCGCCCAGCACGCGCAGATAGTCGCGGATCGCGTCCTCGATGCCGGCGGGGATGCGCGCTGGCGGCGGCGGCCCATCGGCCAGGGCGACCTCCAGCGTCGGGCTGTTGACGGCGCGCAGCAGCCGGCCGCGCTGGTCCGCCGGAGTGTCCTCCATCAGGATCACGATGGCGTCGATGCGGTCGACCACCGACAACGCGAACACGCGGAACGTGGCGGTCGCCCGGTCGTAGGCGTAGAACCCCAGGATCAACGCCTGGGCGACCAGCAGGCCGACGATCAGGATCGCCGCGACCCGGCCGGCGACGCCGCCGGGCCACAGCCGCATCCGCCGCACCGCGCGCATCATTGCCGGGCCACCGTGGCGGTGAAGATGTAGCCGCCGCTGCGCACGGTCTTGATCAGCTCCGGCGCCTTGGGGTCGGCCTCGATCTTTCGGCGTAGCCGGCTCAGCGCCACGTCGATGCTGCGGTCGAACGGCTGCGCCGAGCGGCCCTTGGTCAGGTCGAGCAGCTGGTTGCGGCTGAGCACCCGGCGCGGGTGTTCGGCGAACGCGGTCAGCAAGTCGAACTCGCCGGCGCTGAGCGCCAGCGCCACGCCGTCGTCGGACTGCAGCTCGCGGCGGGCGAGGTCGAGCCGCCAGCCGTCGAAGGCAAGCACGTGGCCGGCCGCGTCGCCAGGCCGCGCGCCGGGGTGGGCGCGGCGCAGCACCGCCTTGATCCGCGCCAGCAGCTCGCGCGGATTGAACGGCTTGGCCAGGTAATCGTCGGCGCCCATCTCCAGGCCCACGATGCGGTCGGTCTCCTCGCCTAGCGCCGTCAGCATGATGATCGGCAGGGTCGTGCCGGCGCGCAGCCGCCGGCACAGCGACAGCCCGTCTTCGCCGGGCAGCATCAGGTCGAGCACGATCAGGTCGAACCGCGCCATCGCCATCTCCCGCTCCATCGACCGGCCGTCCGGCGCGGTGCCGACGCGGTAGCCGTGCCTGGCCAGGAACCGCGCCAGCAGGTCGCGGATCTCGCGGTCGTCGTCGACGATCAGCACGTGCGGGGTCCGGGTCATGGCGCCAGTATAGCCGCGCGACCGGGCGCCACTGGGGAATCTTGTAACGGTGCGTTGCAGCGCCCGGGGCTGAAACACACTGTTACAATATCCCCGGTCCGGCGACATCGTCGTGCAACACTCGGCCGGTACGACTCGCCCATCGGCGGCAGCGACCGCCGTCAATCGCAACGATGGAGCAGAGTCATGAAAGCCACCAAGGTTGTGGTCATTGTCGCCGCCTCGGCCGTCGGTCTGACCTTCGCGGTCGCCGGCCTGCAGGCCGCCCAGCGCGCGTTTCCGTCGGGCCCGGTGCTGGCGGCATCCGAGCTGATCCACTTCCGCGGCGGGTCGAGCGGCCGCGGCATGGACCGGGTATGCAGCGACGAGCGCGACGAGCGGCTGGCCGACGCGTTCGGGTTCATCGAGACGTTTGTGGCGTTCACGCCGGACCAGGTCGACCCGTGGGAGGGGCTGAAGGACGCCGTGCGCAACGGCAGCGCGAACGTCGGCGAGGCCTGCGCCACCCTCCAGCCGCTCGACGAGGATGCGTCGGCGCCGCAGCGGCTGGCGCAGATGGAGACGATGATCGCCACCGGCCTGGAGATCGTGCGGGAGTTCCGCCCGGCCTTCGACGACCTCTACGCCGTCCTGACCGACGACCAGCAACAGGCGATCGACGGGCTGGTCAACCGGCACCACGGCCGGCGCTGACAAGCCGATCCGACACCACCGACGACGCGGCGACCCTGCCTTCGCGATGGAGGCAGGGTTGCCCGGCGTGGACCTCGGCGGCGGCTCGACACCGTCGTTCTCCGGGTTCGTCGGCACGATGGATCGCCCGGTCACGCCGGGCGACGACGAGAAATGGGAGGAACCGGCAGTGTGCTTGGCGCCGCCTCGAGTCCTGGCAGGAGGAAGTGGTCGGATTGGCCGACCCAAATGCCGAAGCATTTGTAAAGTTTGAGGTTCGGTGCCGTCTCCGTAGGCGTATCATTCCAACCTCGAGCACATGCACTGGAGTAGGGGCCGTGGGCGACTCCGCGGATGCGGCTGCCAGGAAGATCGCACCGGCATCGCGCCGGCGCATCGGGTCGGCGCCGGGGGTCTGGTGAGCGCCGTGGCGACCCGGCGCTGGCCCTTCCTCGACCATCCCGGACCGCTGGCGTTCGCCCACCGCGGCGGCATCGAGGCGGCGCCGGAGAATACCATGGCGGCGTTCGAGGCGGCGGTGCGGCTGGGCTACCGCTATCTGGAGACCGACGTGCATGCCACCAGCGACGGCGTACTGGCGGCGTTTCACGACGACACGCTGGAGCGGGTGACCGGCGGCGGCGGCCGCATCGGCGACATGACCTGGTCGGAGCTGCGCGCCGTCCGGATCGACGGCGGACACTCCATCCCGCGGCTGCAGGATCTGCTGGAGGCGTGGCCGGCGGCGCGGATCAACATCGACCCGAAGACCGACGCGGCGGCTCGGCTGCTGCCGGACGTGCTGGCCCGCACCGGCGCGGTCGACCGGGTCTGCATCGGCTCGTTCTCCGGCCGCCGGCTAGGCTGGCTGCGCCGCACGATCGGTGTCAGACTGTGCACGTCGATGGGGCCACTGGACGTCGCGCGGCTGCGGCTTGGCAGCCTCGGCGTGCCGATCGGCGGCTTCGCCGCGGCGTGCGCCCAGGTGTCGACGACCTACCGCGGGCTGCCGGTCGCCGACCGCGCGTTGGTCGGCTACGCCCATCGGCTGGGGCTGCAGGTCCATGTCTGGACGATCAACGACGAGGCCGAAATGACGCGGCTGCTCGACCTGGGAGTCGACGGGCTGATGACCGACCGGCCGGCGGCGCTAAAGCAGGTGCTGGAGGCGCGCGGACAATGGACCTCGCCGTAGCGGCCGGACGCCCGATCGAGCCGGCGTAGCTGCGCGCGCTGTGCCGGTCGTCGGACCGGCGCGGGCTGGCGCGGCTGGTCCTGCGTGTCGCCGTGTTGGCGGCGACCGGTGCGGCGATCGCCACCGCCGACGCGTCGTGGTGGCTCGCCCTGGCGCTGCCGGCGCACGGCGTCTCGCTGGTTTTCCTGTTCGCGCCGTTGCACGAGACGATCCACCACACCGCCTTTCGCGGCCGCCGCCTCAACGACGCGGTGGCGTGGTTCTGCGGCGCCGTCCTGATGCCACCGTCGGTCGCCTTCCGCCATTTCCACCTGGCGCACCATCGCTACACCCAGGATCCGGCGCGCGATCCGGAGCTGCGGTCGCCAAGCCGCGCACGCGCGTACAGTATCTGGTGCATCTCAGCGGCGTGCCGTACTGGCGGGGCCAGCTCGCCGCGCTGCTGCGCCAGGCCGCCGGCCGGACCGATGTCATGCCCTACCGCCGGCGCGGGCGCGCCACCGCGTGGTCGTCCAGGCCTGGAGCTATCTGGCGGTCTACGCGGCCGTCGCCGCCTGGGAGGTGGCGGCCGGCGACGCCGCGCCGCTGGTCTATTGGATCGTCCCGATGCTGCTGGGCCAACCGGCGCTGCGCGCCTTCCTGCTGGCCGAGCATACCGGCTGCCCGCTGGTCGCCGACATGGCCGCCAACACCCTGACGACCGCGGCGGTGCGGTTGCTCGGCTGGAACATGCCGTTTCACACCGAGCACGACTTGTATCCCGCCGTGCCGTTCCACGCCCTGCCGCGGCTGCACAGCGCGATCCGCGACCGGCTGAAGGTCGTCTGGCCCGGCTACCGCGCCGCCCACCGCGAGATCGGCGAGACGCTGACGTGAGGTTCCGCGCACGGTCGGCGAAGCATCGCATCGGCGCGGTCAACCCGGTCGCGGGCGGCTCATGCCTCGTCCGGTCGCTGATCCTTGTCGAGGTCCCGGATCTCCTGGCGCGCGCGCCGCAGAACGTCGCGCACCCGGTCGGCGCGCTCCGGGTCGGGCGCCCTCGCCACGGCGCGCACCGCCGTGCGCATCAGGCGGAATGCCGGGCGCATGATCGCCGCGGCGTCGGCATCCAAGGCGTAGCCCCAGCCGTCCCATTCCTCGTCTTCGGCGCGCTGCCAGATCCGCCGCACGGTCTCGTCGTCCTCCTCGATACGGCGCCGGCCGGCATCGGTGAGCTCATAGACGCGCTTGCCGCCGTCGGCCGATTGCGAACTGACGAATTCCTGATCCTGCAACTGCTGCAGGGTCGGGTACACCGTGCCGGCGCTCGCCCGGTACAGCCCGCGCGACCGCGCCTCCAGGTCCTTCATCAGCTCGTAGCCGTGCTTCGGCCCCTCCGCCAGCAGCGACAACAGTGCCAGCGGCAGATCCCCGCGCTCGAAGAAACGTCCCTCCCACGCCCAGGGTCCGAAACGGTGCCCGAGGCGATCCTTGCGATGGCGATGATGCCATTTATGCCACAGGTGATGCATCAACCAGCCTCCAATCAATCGACAATAGTATTTCGATAACCCATATATAGATATATCGGTCGATATATCGACCTTGTAAAATTCAGCAATTGAGGTTCGGCGTTCGTCTGACGGACGAGACCGCAGGTACCCTGCCTGGCCCGCACCTCTCACACTGGCCACGCGCGTCGGCCTCAGGGAGGACCGGCCGACCATCGACGCACGGCGAATCGGGACCATGGGGCCAGTCCCGCCGTCCGGCGGGTCGACGCATCGACGCGCGGCCCTGCCGCAGTTTGAGAGTCGCCAGCCGCGCGGCACCGGAGGGGTCGGCGATCGCCGTTCCCGGCACGCGTGGCGAGAAACAACCACCTTGAGCAAATCGCGCGGAGTCGGTCATCCCGTCGGCTATGTCGCTTCCGCTTTGGTGCGCGGCACAGCCTGTGGAATACTCACCGCCGCTACAGGGACCCAACCACGGGAAGGGGTCAGGATCGTGCACCGTTCCGACATCCGCACCACCCTGCGTCGCGCGCTGTTGTCGGCCGCTGCGCTGGCCGCTTTCATTGGGGCGGCGACCGCTCAGGACGTCCAACCGGAGGAATCGACCGGCCGCGCCGCCAGCCGCGCCTCGACGGCGCACGAGTTCATGGTGGCGGCGGCGAATCCGCTGGCCGCCGAGGCCGGATACGACATCCTGAAACTGGGCGGCAACGCGACCGACGCCATGGTCGCCGTGCAGCTGGTGCTCAACCTCGTCGAACCGCAAAGCTCCGGCATCGGCGGCGGCGCCTTCCTGTTGTATTACGACAGCGGCTGGGACGAGGTGTTCGTCTATGACGGTCGCGAGACCGCGCCGATGGCGGCCGACGGGGCGCTGTTCCTCGACGACGCCGGCGAGCCGCTGGGATTCTGGGACGCCGTGGTGGGTGGCCGGTCGGTCGGCACACCGGGCACGTTGCGGCTACTTGAGATCGCCCACAAGGCGCATGGATCGCTGCCCTGGGAGCGCCTGTTCGAGACGGCGATCGCTCTCGCCGAGGACGGGTTCGAGGTGTCGCCCCGCCTCGCCGGCATGCTGGCGGGCGGCCGGGCGGAGCGGCTGCAGACCTACGCCACCGCGCGCGACTATTTCTACCCCGGCGGCCAGGCCCTGCGGGCCGGCGACCGGCTGCGCAACCCGGAGTTCGCCGCCACGCTCAGGCTGATCGCCGACGGCGGCGCGGACGTGTTCTATACCGGCGAGATCGCCCAGGACATCGTCGAAATTGTGCGGAACGCCCAGGGCAATCCCGGC
The DNA here is from genome assembly GCA_036445335.1 of Alphaproteobacteria bacterium. Classification (GTDB taxonomy): domain Bacteria; phylum Pseudomonadota; class Alphaproteobacteria; order DSM-16000; family Inquilinaceae; genus JAZFQW01. The sequence continues at coordinate 7,883 of JAZFQW010000419.1, forward strand.
CTGCTTGTGCTCGACGACCTGGCGTCCTACCAGGTGGTCCGGCGCGCGCCGGTGTGCGCGGACTATCGCGGCTACCACGTCTGCGGGATGGGACCGCCCAGTTCGGGCGCGCTGACCGTCGGCCAGATACTCGGCATTCTGGAGCATTTCGACCTGCCGTCGATGGGGCCGGAATCGGTCGATGCCTGGCACCTGTTCACCGAGGCGTCGAAGCTCGCCTACGCCGATCGCGGGCTCTACATGGCCGACAGCGACTTCGTCAACATGCCGACGGTCGGCCTGCTGGATCCCGGCTATCTGACCGTCCGCGCCCAGCTCGTCCGTCTCGACACGGCGATCGAGCCGCCAGCGCCGGCGGGCAACCCGCCGTGGCGCCAGGCGACCCGGTTCGCCCCCGACGCGTCGATCGAATTGCCCGGCACCAGCCACATCTCGATCATCGACGGCGAAGGCAACGCGGTATCGATCACCACGACGATCGAAACCGGCTTCGGGTCCAATCTGATGGTCGGCGGATTCCTGCTCAACAACGAGCTGACCGATTTTTCGTTCCGCCCGGAACGAGACGGGCGACCGGTGGCCAACCGAGTCGAGCCGGGCAAACGGCCGCGCAGCTCTATGGCGCCGACCATTGTGTTCGACCGCGACGGCGATCTCTATCTGGTGGTGGGCTCGCCGGGCGGCAGCCGGATCATCGAATATGTCGCCAAGACGCTGATCGCGGTGCTCGATTGGGACCTCGACGTGCAGCAGGCGATTGACCTGCCGCACCTGACCAACCGCAACGGCGGCACCGACCTGGAAGCGGGGACCGCGGTGGTGGACTGGCAGGAGGCGCTGGAAGCACGCGGGCACGAGATCACCGTGCGCGACCTGAACAGCGGGCTGCACGGCATCCAGGTGACTGGCACCGGGCTGATCGGCGGTGTCGACCCGCGGCGCGAAGGCGTCGCCCTGGGCGACTGACCGTGGCGACCGTGGCAGGGGGCGGCCGCGGGCGTGACCGCCGGATCGAGCCCCGCCGCTGGCCGGTTCGGCGCTGCCGACGAAAAGTTTCGGGGCATCGGGAGCGACGGCGATGAGCGAGAAGCAGGACCGGCTGGAGACGGTGGAGCGTCGCGTGCAGGACCTCGAGACGCGCCTGAAGGCGGTCGAGTCGAGGGTGCGCGCGCCGGTCTCGGACAGTGCGCCGTCGGACGTGGTCGACACGCTGCGGCGGCGCGGCGAGCAGGTGGCCGAGTTGATCCGCCGCAATCCATTGATGGCTATCGCGCTGACGGTGATCGCCACCGCCCTGATCTTCGCGATCCTGACCTGAGCACCGCCCGCCCGCCTGACACCGGACACGGTCCGCGCTGGCCTGGCGCGAAATGGCGGACGCCGCGCGACCCTTCCCCCATCGGGCCGACGGCACCCGCCGGACGCGGGGCATCCTACGTTGGATACCCTGGCGGCACCTTATACCAAGGATCGCTGATAGTGACCCATTTGATGGCGCGCGGCGGCCCGCCGGG
>JAZFQW010000420.1:0-2053 GCA_036445335.1 Alphaproteobacteria bacterium
ACCACCCACCAGAAATCCCAGGACACGTGGCTGAGGATCGGCGCGCCCTCCCACAGCGCGAAAGTGAGCGGGAAGACGAACTTGATCGTGACCGTCCAGACCGCCAGCACGATCAGGAAATGGGCGAGGAACGCGATCACGTGGACTCAGCGGGCGCCGCCACGGCCGCCCGGGCCGTCTTCAGCCGAGCCTGGAGGCGGCGTCGCGGGTGAAATCGGGGATCGGCAGGTCATAGGGGCAGGCGTTGCGGCAGGCCTGGTGGGCACAGGTCAGGCAGGCGCTGGCGCCGCCGCCGCCGAGGCTCGCGTAGTCGGCCGTGGCGAGCGCGCGATCGCCGTAGTCGACATCGTACATCCGCGTCCTCAGCACCTCGGCGATCTCGACGCCCTCGGGGCACGCCGCCGCGCAGAAGCCGCAGCCGGGCCGGCATTACTTGGCATCCTGCAGGTAGGCATAGCGGGCGAGCAGGGGCAGGTCGCGGTCCCTGGACGCGGTGTCGCCCGACGCCGCCACGTACTCGTCGATCGTCGCCCTGCTGGTCATCGAGATCACCAGCGCGTCGACCCGCGGGCTGGACAGGACCCAGCGGAACGCCGCCTGGGCAAAGCTGCCGCCGTCGCGCTCGTAGGGCCGCATGTCGTTCAGGCGCGCGCCCATCAGCGTCTTCATGGCGATCACGCCGATGTCCTTTTCCCTGGCCTTGTCGAGCAGCCGCGGCAGCTCCGGCTGCAGGGCGACGTAGTGGAAGACGTGGCGCAGCGCGTCGAAGAAATCGGGGTCCTGGGCGAAGCTGTGGGCGACCAGGACGACGTCGACGAGGTCCTGGTCGATGGCGTAATCGAGGCATTCGGCGAGCCGGCTGCCGTGACCGGACATGCCGCGGTGGCGGATCTTGCCCTGCGCCTTCGCGTGCTCGGAAAACGCCCACCATTCCTGGTTCTGCATGCGGTCGACGGCGTTGACCGCGTGGTTGAAGTAGATGTCCAGATAGTCGGTCTTGAGGCGGCGCAGGCTGGCCTCCAGCGCGCGCATCATGTCGGCCTGGGTGTCGCCGGCGCCCGCCTTGGTCTTGGAGCTCAGCACCACCCGGTGGCGCACGCCCTGCAACGCCTCGCCGATCGCCCGTTCCGAGCGGCCGGACCGGTAGCTTTCCGCCGTATCGAAGAACGTGACTCCGCGGTCGAGCGCGTGGCGCACCAGGTCCGGGTCGGACAGTCGGCTGGACCCGAACGAGATGTCGGATACAACCAGTCCGGTCCGCCCGAGGGTGACGTGGCGGCGGATGCCCGTGCCATCGGGCTGCTCCGCGCCGCGGCCGGCGTGCGCCGGAAGGCCGCAAAGGCCGGCGGTCGCCGCGGCGCCCGCGCCGAGAAGGTCACGGCGGCGGATCATGGCCGAATGCGTCGACCGCCTGACCGCGACCGCCCGCCGCGCGGTCGGGAGGGCGTCGGTTCGATCGGTCGGACGTACGCTGTCGTGCCACGCATGGTCGCAGGCGCTCCGGTTCGAGGTTGCGAGTCGAAGGTAAGCGCTCGGCCCGACCCGTTCAATCCCGTGGATGGCCGACTGGGCGGCCAGTCTTCGGGCGACCCGGCGAACCGCGGCCGCCGCCGCATTGTGTTTCCGGCGCCGGCTTGGCAGGATGGCAGGTGGGCGGAGGGCCGGACCACGAACGGGCGGGAGCCGGTTGGAGCCATGCGTGTCGAGCTGAGCTACGGAAAGGGCACGCTGCCGGTGGACCTCGCGGACGACTGGGACGTCCGCGTCATCGGCAAGAAGGCCATGCCGGTGGAACCGGACCCGGCCGCTTCGGTGCGCGCGGCCCTGGCGGCGCCGGTCGGCGCGCCGCCGCTGGTGGAGGCCGCGCGCGGTTGCGCCAGCGCCTGCATCCTGATCTGCGACATCACCCGGCCGGTGCCCAACGGCGTGTTGCTGCCGATCATGGTCCGGCAGTTGCTCGACGCCGGGATGGACGCGCGGCGGATCACGGTCCTGGTCGCCACCGGGCTGCACCGTCCCAACGAGGGCGAGGAGCTGGCCGAGGTGGTCGGCG
>JAZFQW010000421.1:0-4852 GCA_036445335.1 Alphaproteobacteria bacterium
ACCGTGAGTGATCGGTAGTGGCTCTAGCTGGCTCCATTTCATCCGGGCCGTTTCCTGCCGCCGTTGCCCCGTCAACAGACGCACCGTGTACCAACGTCCGAACGGATAGGCCGTCGCGCGGAGCGCTTCCCATATCCGCTTGAGTTCGAAATCCTCCAGCACCCGGTCGCGTTCTTGTTCGTCAGTCTTGCGGCTGACACCGGCTGCCGGGTTGCTAACCATCCGCTTTTCTTCGACCAGAAATGCGAACGTCTTTTTGAGCAGCGTCAGTATCCGGTTGGCCACGACTGGCGCACCACGGTCCGTGATCTTCCACAACAGATCATTGACATCATCGTCAGTGACGGAGACCAATGGCCGGTTGCCCCAAACCGGAATGACATCGCGCTTCAGGGCTTGGTCATCCTGTTCCCAAGATGATTTGTTCCGTTTGGCGTATCGCTCGATATAGAACTCGCAGGCATCCTTGACGGTCATCGCTTGGCGGGACTTTGCTGCCTGGCTTTCCGCCCTCGGGTCGATACCCTTTTCCGCCTGCCCCATGACATCGCGAGCCTTGCCACGCGCTTCGGCGAGGGGCAGGGCGGGATAGTGGCCTAGCGTTCGGCGGCAAAGCCGGCCGTGCATCCGGTACATTGCAACCCAGGACTTGCGGCCCTTGTCGGTAATCCGCAATCCGAAACCCGGTAAGGTCCGGTCCCATAGTTCAATCCGGCCTGTCGGCGGCGCTTTGGCGGTCTCAACTGTCCGGGCGGTAAGCTTGATCCGTGGCATGGCATCCCCCTTGGGGTAACAATGGGGTAACAGATGCGGGTGATAGTCCGTGTTACCCCGTGGTATAGTACCACGGGGTAACACACGCTAAGATCGCCGGGATTCAAGGAGAAATGCCAATCCAGATCGCTTGTCTTGATACCCTGCGATAACGTCGGAAACTTGTCTGGGGGACAAGTGGTCGCCGGTTCGAATCCGGCCGCTCCGACCATCTTTCCCGACAGCTTGGCCGACTTGCCGCGCTATGTCCGCTGGTTCTCGTTGGTGATGACCGCCTCGACGGCGCCGCCCACGACCGGGTCGGTCAGCACGCTGATCCGCGCCGAAGTGACCGTGATGGCCGGGCAGTCGCTACCGGGGCAGGCGACGGTCCACCGACCCGGCGCCACGCGTTCGACCTGCCAGTCGCCGTCCACCGTGTAGACCCGGAATCGTTGTGTGAGGATCGCGTCGTCCATCGCCCGCCAACGTGCCTGTGTGGCCCTGCCGCCCGATCCGCCGGCCCTTGGCCGTGGACGGCCGCCGGATCGACGCCGCGCCCGCGCCCTTTCGGCCTACGGTGGCGTCGCCGTGGAGTGTCCGCTATTACCGGCGCGATGAAATGACGGTGGTCAAAGGCGCGGCCGCTTGACGGCACGTGCCCGGAGAGGAAATTCGCGAAAGGATGGTCGGCGGCAGCCTCGGGCTGCCCTCAACGGGCCCGAATCTGTGGTGCCGGGCCCGTTAATTGCCAGGAACGGATACGGTATGCCGGTCAGTTCCAGCCTCTCTGTTTGAGCAAGGCATTCAACTTGGCCCGTTCCGACACGCGCTGCTGAAGAACGACGAGGATGACCGCCACGTGTCCCAGAAGCAACAAGGCGCAGGCGCCCAGGATCGGCAGCAGGAGGCCGTACTCGGTCAATATGCTGCCGGTTTCGTCTTGCCAAAAACTCTTGAGCGTTTGAAACATTCCCCACTCCAACCGCTATTGCCCATGCGAATTTGTCTAAAATTATCAGATAATCAAATGGAATGCAATAATTAATATTGCATTTAACTAAATCATCTCAATAATTGTCAAGATCTATTGGTTTCTGCACTTTCCGATGGTTAATTTTACTGTCGAAATGGTTAATAATTCAAACAATTTCTGAAATATACCGTATGAAGTGTTGGCCAGCCCGCATCTCTCACACCGGCCGCGCGGACCGTGGCCAGTATGAGAGACGCGGCTAGAGCCCCATGGCGCGGCGCATGGCGGTGGCCAGATGGGTCTCCAGCGCGGCCGCGGCGGCGGCGGCGTCGCGGCGGCGCCAGGCGGCGATCACGGCGAGATGTTCCTCCATCGCCTTCAGCAGATTGTCCTGGGTCAGCAATCCGTGATCCAGGCGGATCAGCCGGATCCGATCGCTGTTGATCTGGTGGATGCTCCAGATCAGCGCGTTGTCCAGGCGCTCCACGATGGAGTCGTGCATGCCGCGGTCGACGCGCTGGGCGTCGTCCAGCAGGGCGTCGTCGATCCCCGCCCGGGCACGGTCGACGATCGCCTGGTGGGCCTCGTCGAGCGCGCGGAACTCGCCGTCCGACGCGGTCGCCGCGAAGGTCCGCGCGGCTTCCCGCTCGATGACGATGCGCAGATTGAAGGCGTCGCGGATCAGCTTGGGGTTGGCGTCGGCCACCTTGATGCCGCGCTGCGGGATCACCTGCACCAGCCCCTCGACCTGCAGCCTTTGCAGCGCCTCGCGCATCGGTCCCAGGGGCACGCCGGTCAGCTTGACCAGCTCGCGCTGCGACACGAACTGTCCCGGCCGCAGGTCCCGGGCGAAGACGAGCTGCTTGAACTGGCTGTAGGCGAGCTCGCTCAGCTTCATCGCGTGCTGCCCAGTCGGCCTAGCCCGCACTCTTCACGCAGGCCACGATCTGCGCGACGGCGCCGCGCGGACCGCGGCCGGTGTGAGAAGTGCGGGCTATCGACACAACGGCGGGGCGGTGAGCGGTTGCGCGGCGCTGAGCGCGCCGTATCCCTGGCCGCCATGGCCCGGCGGGTCGGGTCCGAACCAGCGCCGGTCGACGGCGTCCTCTTCCGGCTGATAGCGGGCGTCGCAGGACAGCCGCACCCGGCCCGCCGCCGAGTCGTTGTCGAACGATCCGTGCAGGGTGAACATCCCGAACACGACGACGTCGCCGGGGCCGAAATCGGCGGTCAGCAACTGGCAGTCGCGGTCCTGCGCCAAGTCGATCGGATCGTCTGGCAGCGCGCCCGGCCGGCCGGGCGAACGCTCGACGTCGTGACCCCGGTACTCGGCGATCAGGTCATCCCAACGGTGCGATCCCGCGACGATCATCAGCGGACCGTCGCCGGGCGGCACCGCGCCGAGCGGCATCCAGGCCGACAGCACCCGCCGCGATCCGCGGTTCATGTAGACATGGTCGAAATGCAGCGGGCTGGCGCGGCCGACGGCCATGGTGCGCAGCCACAGGAAATCGAAGGCGCGGGCCGGCGCGTCGAGTGCGGTGGTCATGATCCGGTGAAGCGGCGCGCCGTGGGTCACCGCCCTGATCGCCGCGCCCTCGCAGACCGACCGCAGAAACGCGCCGGGATCGTCGATCAGCTCGGCCCGGCGACTCGTCCCGGTGGCGATGCCGTCGGCGGCCGGTCGGCGGATCTCGCCGACCTCGGCCAGCCGGTCGAATACCTCGCGCCGCGCCGCCAGCACGCGCTTGCCGTCCAGCACCGCCGGCAGGTAAAGGTAGCCGTCCTCCTCCAACCGTCGGCGCAGCAATGGCGGGTCGGCGTGCGCCGCGACGGTGCGCCGCAGCGCGCCCAGCAGGTGGTCCGGAACCCGCCGGCCGCCGGCGCGGACCGCCATCCCGGTCATGGCGGCGGCTCGCCCGGGGTGCCGTCCGGCGGCCGGTGCGGCAGGGCCTCCGGCGGCAGCGCCGCGATCAGCCTGCCCTCGTCGGCCTTGCCGAGCGCCGTCAGCGGCGGGCGAAGCCGGTGCCACGCCGGATCGCCGGACGTGACGGCCATGAGCGATTTGAGCGCCGCCACCACTGGACAGGTCAGCAGCGGACCAACTACGGCGTCAATCGTCGCCTGGTTCTGGGCGGCGCGGGGCGATCCCGGCGCGTCGCACAGCGCCCGCAGCAGGCCCGGAAGCATGTTGGCCAGTCCGCAGATCGTTCCCGCGCCGCCGGCGGTCAGTGCCCGTGTGATGTCGGCCTCGTTGCCGACGAGGATCTCCAGCGCGCCGAACCGCCGGATCAGCTGCAGGGTGCGCGGCCAGTCGGCCGAGCTGTCCTTGACGCCGACAACGACGCCTGGATAGCCGGACACCAGCCGGTCGATCACCTCGTGGCTCAGGCGGACGCCGGTCAATTGCGGGATGTTGTAGAGGTGGATCGGCAGATCGGGGCGGTCGGTCTTGTCGATCACCTCGGCAAACGCGCGAAACACGCCGTCGTCGGCGACGCTCTTGAAGAAGAAGGGCGGCGCGATCAGCGCGCCGGCGCAGCCCGACGCCGCGGCATGGCGGGTGAGCTGGACCGTGTCGGGCAGGGCGGTACAGCCGGTCCCGACCATCATCCGGTCGGCCGGCACGCCTCGCTCCAGGACAGCCTCCACGGCGGCGATGCGCTCGTCGACGGAAAACGCCGGCCCTTCGCCCGTCGTGCCGAACAGGACGACGCCGTCGCAGCCGCCATGCAACAGCGCCGCGCAATGCGCCGCCATTCGTTCGACATCGACCGCCAAGTCCACAGTCAGCGGTGTCAGCACCGCGGCACGCAGCACGCCGCGCCGGTTCTGCTCGGTCATCTCGGCCTTCCTCGCCGGTCCGGCTGCGGCCCATCGGGCCATCGCGGCCATCCAGCGTAGTGATCTCTCACTGATATGTCACTGATCTCGGATTGGGTTGTCGCTGGCTTCCGCCAATGGCATCATTCGCGGCCTCAGTGCGATGGCCCTCAAGCCCGCACCACTCACACTGGCCGCGATCTGCGTCGCGTCCGGGCGGTCCGAGCCGCCAGGAGAAGGTCGAAGAGCGTAGCAACGCTACGGTCGAGGCGTTCGACGCTGCGAGCGGGCCGCCCGGAC